>DATFJJ010000233.1:0-7854 GCA_035269245.1 Wenzhouxiangellaceae bacterium
GGGCTGGTCGTACTGGCCGGGCTGCTCGGCATGTTGACGGCGCTGTTGACGACGCTGAACGAGCGTCGCCGCGAAATGGCCATTCTGCGCGCCTGCGGCGCCAGACCCTGGCAGATCTCGGCACTGCTGCTGCTCGAGGCTGCCTTCATCACGCTCGCCGGTATCGCGGCCGGTCTTCTGCTGGCCTACGCGGCACAGTTCGCCCTCGCCCCGTGGCTGCTGGCGCGCTTCGGCATCGCGATATCGTTTGCCTGGCCGGCCACCTGGCAGTGGCTGGTATTGGGCGCGATAGCACTGGCAGGTGTCCTGATCGCCCTGGCGCCGGCTGCCATGGTTTACCGCCGTACACTGGCCGACGGCATGCAGGTGCGGCAGTAGCCCGCCGATTTTCGGCGGAACGATCGCTTCACTTGATTATCCAATACACTCCTGACGACCAAACCGGAAAGCCGATCATGCAGATTCTTCGAACTTTGAGCGCTTGTCTTCTGATTGCTCCGGCGCTCGCCGTGGCCGATGCACGCGAGCTCGAATGGAACGAGCTGATGCCCGAGGAGGAGTCACAGGCCTGGATCGACAACCAGGCGGGCGTCGACCACAGCGGCACAGGGCCTGGCGAGGTATTCGAGTCCAGCCTGACGGTCGGTGAACTCGACGGCCAAGACGTCCGCATCGCCGGCTTCGTCGTGCCGGTCGAAACCACCGCCGAAGGCAAGCTCAGGGAATTCTTCCTGGTGCCCTACTTTGGCGCCTGTATTCATCTGCCACCGCCGCCGGCCAACCAGATCATCTACGGCCGACTCGACCAGCCGGTCGAAATGGTCAACATCTGGGATGCGTTTTATATGGAAGGCACGCTCAAAGTCGAGGATATCAGCAACGATACCGCCGACTCGGCATACACGATGGATGTGGACTCGCTTGTTGTTTACTGATTGGGGATGACCTTCGACGGAGTGTGCGGCTCTTGGTTTCATTCTCAGTTTCAAGCTCTGAAAACATTTCGTCACTCACTGCGCGCTTACAGCCGGGTTGCCTTTGTCGCTTGCAGCAATAACCGTGCGCCTGGAACTGGTTCACACCCGATACGAGGTGCCGGTATCTCGAGCGGCATCCGGACGATCCTCGGTCAAAGTCCTGGGGCGTTGCTGAGGCCTCTTCAACGGTATAACAGGTAGGTACTCAGAATGTACTTTTCACCACTGACGGGTGCGCAGCCCTTGTGCGGGAACATCCAGAGCGGCGGAAAGACGACGACTCGTCCGGTCTTGGGCTTCACCGTCGTACCTGTGTAAAAAATCGTCTCGCCACCTTCCTCGACGTCGTTCAGATAGAAGATGAACGACAGGAAGCGGCGCGCGCTTGCCTGGTTGCGCACGTCGACGTGTGTATCGAAGAGGTCCTGTCCGTCGTTGCGGTACTTCTTGATCCGAAACTGTTCGAGATCGTTATCGGAGGGGAAGCATCGGGAATCGACGAATCCATAGTAGTTGTCCCGGAGTGCAACCACGCGCGAGACAACAAAGTCGTGAGCCTTTGCAGACTCCTCCGTCGCGCCTTGAATCTCGGTAAAGTTCAGCTGTGTGAAAGATGGACGTTTGGCGTCGTCAATGCGCTGCTGCTGCTCTGGACTGCTGGCGTAGAAATCAATGAGGTAGCGGCAGACATCGGCGGGCAGCACGTCGTCGTAAATCCGAATGAGCGAGTTCAGTTCGATTCCCACGCATCAATTCCCGTGTCGAACAGTGGCGATATCGATAGACGCTTTGTTCACGCGCGAGCTTCCATCGAGGCACCCTGGCTATCGTCAAACCGGCGAAACGCCGAGACAATCTTATCAAGCTGATCCTGCGCGATCAGGAAAGCGTCGTGGCCCTGCGGTGCGTCAAGCCACTCCAGGTCGGCGCGAGGTATGGCATCGGCCAGGGCCTGCTGGTCACGCGGCGGATATAGCAGATCGGAGGTGATCCCCACGACCAGCGTGCGCGCACGGATACTTTCGGCCGCGCTGCGCCACCCCGAGCGACCGCTGCCGATGTCGTGTTCGTCCATCGCGTCAACCAGGCGCCGATAGCTGACCGGATCGAAGCGTTCGCGAAGCATTCGTCCGTGGTGATCCAGCCAGCCCCGCGCGGTCCGCTCGCTGCCGGTGTCAGGGCCAAACCGGTCGTCGAGATTGGCCCAGTTCCGATAGCTGAGCATGGCGATCATGCGGGCCAGCTCCAGGTCGCCGTTGCCATCCAGCGCCCGTCGCTGAACGTGGTTGAGCGCGCTCGCCCAGGCAGTCTGGCGGGCCGGTGCGGCAATGGTCACCACCGACTCCACGCATTCGGTTTGACCAAGCGCCCATTCAAGGGCCTGCATACCCCCCAGCGAACCGCCAATGACGAGCTTTAGCCGACGGATCCCCAGGGCGTCGATGAGCAGGCGCTGAACCATCACCATGTCCCGCACCGAGACTGCCGGGAAACGATCGGCCCACCGGCGGAGTCCGCGCCGCGCCTTCGGCCCGGTCGTGTCACCGCTGCCGCCAAGCACGTCGGCGGCGACGATGAAATCGGTGTCCGGATCCAGGCTTCGCCCGGGCCCGAGCAAGCCGGACCACCAGCGGTCGACGTGACGATCGCCGGTCAGCGCCGGGCAGACCAGAACCGCATTACCCGCGTCGGCAGCGAGCCGGCCCCAGGTTCGATACGCAATCCGCAGTCGGCCGAGACGCCCGCCGCCGGCCAGTGTCGGGGGGTTGTCGATGGTGATGACGCGATCGTCGCTGCTCATGCGGCCGCGGCCAGCCCCGCTCGCTCGAAGGCGCCGGCAAAGTCGTCGATGATGTCGTCGATGTGCTCGATGCCGACCGACACCCGTATCATCTCGCTGCTCACGCCGGCGGAGCGTCGCTCGTCCTCGGACAGCTGTTGGTGCGTCGTGCTGGCCGGATGAATGACCAGGGTCTTGGCATCGCCGACGTTGGCGACGTGGCTGGCCAGCTCCACGCTGTTGATGAACTTTCGGCCTGCCGCCTCGCCGCCCCGAATGCCGAAGGTAAGCACGGCCCCGAAGCCGTTTTCGAGATAGCGTTTAGCGCGTTGGTGCGACGGATGCTGCTCCAGTCCAGGGTAGTTGACCCATTCGACGGCCGGTTGCTGCTGCAGCCACTCGGCCAGCGCCTGGGTATTGTCGACATGGCGCTGCACGCGCAGCGACAGGGTTTCAAGCCCCTGCAGGAACTGGAAGCTGTTGAAAGGACTCAAGGCCGGGCCCATGTCGCGCAGCCCCTCGACGCGGGCGCGGATGGCAAACGCGATGTTGCCGAAGGGACTGTCGGGCCCGAAGGTCTCCCAGAAATTAAGACCATGGTAGCCCGGTGCCGGGTCGGTGAACAGCGGAAAGCGTCCATTGCCCCAGTCGAAGCCGCCGGCATCGACGATTACGCCGCCGATCGACGTCCCGTGACCGCCGATCCACTTGGTGGCCGACTCGACCACGATATCGGCGCCATGCTCGATCGGGCGACACAGGTAGCCGCCGGCGCCGAAAGTGTTGTCGACGATCAGCGGCAGGCCGTGTTCTTTCGCCACGGCCGAAAGCCCCTCGAAATCGGGAATGCGAAAGCCCGGATTGCCGATGGTTTCGACATAGATCGCGCGGGTTTGGTCGTCGATCTGCGCGGCAAAAGCCTCGGGGTCTTCGTCTTCGACCACGCGCACGTCGATGCCCAGTCGCGGCAGCGTGACCTTGAACTGGTTCCAGGTGCCCCCGTACAGCGACGAGGCCGCGACGATGTTGTCGCCGGCCTGGGCCAGCGTGGTAATGGCCACCAGCTGGGCGGCCTGGCCCGACGCAGTGGCCACGGCTGCGACGCCGCCTTCGAGCGCGGCGATGCGCTGCTCGAAGACGTCTGTGGTGGGATTCATGATGCGCGAATAGATGTTGCCGAACTCCTCGAGCGCGAACAGCCGAGCTCCGTGGTCGGCGTCATCGAATGTGTAGGAGGTCGTCTGATAGATCGGCACGGCTCGCGCATTCGTGCCGGGAGCCGGCTCCTGACCGGCGTGCACCTGGAGGGTCTCGAATCGTCGTTTCTTGTCGTTGGGCATGGTCTGGCTCCTGTCGCTTGCAGTATTGTTTCCGGCCGGCGCCGATTCATTCGGGTCGGTCCGGGTACCGCAGCGGGAGGCAGATGAAGGAGATGAAAAACCCCACACCGGCCAGGCCGCTGCGGGATTCTTCGTGATTCGCTTGAGTCGTCTGGATCAGAACACAGCTGTACACGAGTCCGCAGCAGAGGCGTGCAGACACATGCACATGTATATCGTGCAAGGATTTGTATGGGTGCGTTCGATATTCACGCCCTTATTTAGTCAGATGGAAGACGGGATGTCAAGCGAACACGCAGTGAAAACGTGCATTTTTTCGAACGCCGGAAATATCCGCTCAAGCACCGGCTCTGTTGAATTCGCGAATATCCGCCCCCTGAACGAATTGCCCAGCGCAAAACCAGCGCCGGGGGCTGATATAAGCAAACACCGCGACATCTGCAATCTTTCTGCTCTCGTGCCACTGGCGTCCGGTGAAGTTTCCAGCGGGCCCCTCCAGCCTGTACAACCCGCTTTTGCAGCTCGCCCGGCCCGTTCAGTGTCACGCCTGCAGTCTCAACGAGGTGCTCGGCCAAGCCGCCAGCGGCAGGTCGAACGGTGGACCATCTTTGCTCGACGTCGGCTTTCATACGCCGGAACCAGGCGACTCGTCGCCCACCGAATTCATCTTCTTCGACGACTTCGAATAGCCCGCTGCCAACTACGCTGGCGGTAGAGTTCAGAGGCGCTGACCTGCTGGCAGGTCAAGCCTGCGCGTTTTGACCGTCGTGTTTATGGCCGTTGTCACCATGGTCGTGATCGGTCATGCGCGGATCCATCATCCCTTCTTTCACGCCAAAATGAATCAACAAAATATTCACCGGATAGGCCGCGATCAAGCCGCACGTCAGTGACACGATCAGCGACGACCAGAACCGAATGTCGCCCATGCCCGCATTGGCGGCAAGCCAGATGCTGACGCCGATCGCTGTGACCTCCATCACCGTGATCGACGGCGTTTCGGCCACCAGCGCATCCCACAGGGCTCGGCGCAAGGGGACGCCGTCCTGCACCAGCGGCCCCACAGTCAGAGCGTAGCCTGCAACGTAGGCCAGGGTGAAGGTGATGACCGAGACCCACAAATCGCCCAGCGAGAGCAGGCCTGCTGCGATGATTATGCCTGCGATTTCGCCCATGCCGCATCCGGAATAACAATGCGCCACAGACCGAAATGCACGCCGCGGCAGGCTGTCGCAGGCGATCTCCTTTCGACCGGACCAGTAATAGACCAGCAGACCGACGGGGCCGGAATAGAAAACCGTTAGCACCCAGACGACTTTCATCAAGCTCATCAGATGCGCATTCCGCGTACGCAGATCGTGAATCACCCAGATCAGCGAAGGGATCATGAGAAGAAACCACAGGATCAGAAAGATCGGACTGTCGAGGAGATCGCGCAAGGTATTCATAAGGGCTCCCTTCTAATGACAAGCGCTTATGGCCGGGCATGCGTTCTGTTCACTTCACCCACAAATACACTTGGGGAACCTCTGAACCACCTGCGCGCAGGACGGTTCAGAGGTTTTCACCTATTGTCGCATGCTTATGCCTCCAGGCTCGCAATCCTTCTCTACGTGGCGATAGCACATTCAAGTCCATCCGACGCTGCGATCGCGAAAAAGACCGGCCGAGGAAGAAAAGCAAAGCTGGACGCCCGTATCCCGGGAGTTTTACTGCTCGAAATCCAGCGGCGGCGGACCCGGCGGCAAGATGCCTTCGTAGACGTAATCGCCCTTGCGCTCGGCGAATTCGTCCTTGATCGCGGCGACCAGTTCCGGGTCTTCGTAGAGATCGACCATGGTCATTGCAAGCGCCTTGGCCGCATATTCAAGCCCCTTGTGGCCAATGGACATGCCGCCGGATGCAACGACCGCCCAGGAATGCCACGGCACGTCTTTGCCGGCTATAGGCGCGCGCAGCCGGATCGTCGGCACGATGTAGCTCACATCACCCACGTCGGTGGAGCCGCCGCTGGGATTCTTCTCCGTTTCGCGAAGGGGCCTGACTTCGGCGTCCATGCCGACCGGCGCCTTGCCGGTGGCTTTCTGGATGTCCATCGCGAACTGTTGCTCGGCTTCGGTGTACTCGATGCGGCCCAGCGCCTCGAGGTTGGCCTGCAGCGCCGCGCCACCCGTTCGGTTCGGCATCACTTCGTGCACGCCCGAGATCAGCGTCACCTTGTGATCGACGTTGGCCATGATCGCCGCGCCTTCGGCCATCGCCTGCACCCGCTGGTAGACCGGCGCCATCCCCTCGCGGCTGCGATCGCGCACGCGAACCCAGATCTTGGCGTAATCGGGTACGACGTTGACGACCTTGCCGGCATCCATGATGTGGTAATGGATGCGCACCGTCGGCTTGACATGCTCGCGATAGGCGTTGATGCCGTGCGCGTAGAGCTCCAGCGCATCGCCGGCCGAGCGTCCGTTCCACGGATCGGCGGCGGCGTGCGCGGCCTGGCCGTCGAATTCGACCAGAAAGTCGACCAGCGCCTGCGAGCTCTGCACCGACGCCTCTATTTCGTCGCCGGGATGCCAGTCCATCATGACGTCGACACCGTCGAACGCGCCGTCGCGAATCATCCACAGCTTGCCGAAGAACTTTTCCTCGGCCGGGGTTCCGTAGAAACGGATCGTACCGTCGATGTCGCCGGCCTCGATCAGCTGTTTGACCGCGATCGCGGCGCCCAGCGATGCCGAGCCGAAGACGTTGTGGCCGCAGCCGTGGCCGGGCGCGCCCGTTTCCACCGGCGAGCGCTCCGGGACCGCGGCCTGCGACAGGCCGGGCAGCGCGTCGAACTCGCCCATGATGCCGATGACCGGCTCGCCGCTGCCATACTCGGCGATGAACGCGGTGGGAATCCCGCCGACGTTGCGCGTGATCTCGAAGCCGTGAGCGGCCGCGTGCTCGATCAGGGCTTCCGCCGATTGAGTTTCCCTGAAAGCGATCTCGGCAAAGCGCCATATCCGGTCGCTGAGGTCGGTCAACGCCTCGGCCTGCGCATCGACCGACTCGATCACGTCCTGTTTCAGTTGTCCGCCCGCGCCGCCCTGGGCCATGGCGATGGAGCCGATTGACGCCAGCAGCGCCGCGTTTAGCCATTTCATCATGCCGGAAATCCTCTCTTGGAAGTCATTGCGCAGCTGCGAGCGCGGGTGGCCGGGTATCAACTCGACCTGTCGGAAGAGTATAGACGCGTGAACTTTCGAGTTCCAATCGCGCAGACCGCCGTCGCCTTTCACCCTTGCGGCGCGCCAAATTCCCGCCCCGGCACACATCGTGGTCAGTCATCCAGTAGGATCATCGGATTGCGCCCCAACCGAGCAGATTGTCATGTCCCGGAAGAAAGTCGTTCTCGCCTACAGCGGTGGCCTGGACACCGCCTGCATTCTCAAGACGCTCCTCCAGCAGGGTTTCGAGGTCGTCGCGTATGTCGCGAACGTCGGCCAGCTGGAGGATTTCGAGGACATCGAGCGCCGCGCCCGGGCGACCGGGGCCAGCGAAGTCTTCGTCGAAGACCTGCAGCACGAGTTCGTCACCGATTTCATCTGGCCCGCCGTCGCCGGCAACGCGGTCTACGAGAATCGCTATCTGCTGGGTACGGCGCTGGCGCGGCCGGTCATCGCCAAGCGCCACGTGGAAGTCGCCCGCAAGGTCGGCGCCACGGCGCTCGCCCACGGTGCGACCGGCAAGGGCAACGACCAGGTCCGCTTCGAAC
>DATFJJ010000234.1:0-2094 GCA_035269245.1 Wenzhouxiangellaceae bacterium
CGAAGATTGGCCTGGTGCGGAATCAGCCAGTCCAGATCGTGCTTTTCCATGTTGTTGTGCGCCAGCGTCTCGTCGACGATCCGGCCCAGCGTATTGACGGCAACCTTGAATACCTCGTTGCCCTTCATGCCGATAGTCAGGCCGCCGCGCGGCTCGGCCCGGAAGCCCCGGGATACGCCAACGTCGACGCTGAGCAGATCGGCATGGTTGCCATTGGCGTGAATATGAGTGGACAGGACACCCGGCTCGGGATCGGCCTCCAGCACTGCCGCGCCGGCGCCGTCGCCGAACAGCACGCAGGTCGAACGGTCGCTCCAGTCGACCATCCGCGTCAGTGTTTCGGCACCAACCACGAGAACGCGCCTGGCGTTGCCGGCCTCGATGAACTGGGTCGCGATCGAAAGCGCGTAGATGAAGCCGGAACAGGCTGCATTGACATCGAAGGCACCGCATTCGCCAAGACCAAGGCGCTGCTGGATCAGGCACGCGGTGGACGGAAAGACCAGGTCCGGCGTGGTGGTGCCGACGATCAGAAGATCGATATCGGAAGGCTTGACACCTGCGTCTTCAAGCGCGATACGGGCGGCCTGCTCGGCCAGGTCGCCGGTGGTCTGGCCTTCGGCCACAACGCGCCGCTCCCGGATGCCGGTACGGTCGCGAATCCACTCGTCGGACGTTTCCACCAGCGCCTCGAGATCAGCGTTGGTCACGACCTTCTCCGGCAGATAACGGCCGGTACCTGTGATGCGTGCATACATTGTTGGAATTGTTCTCCTACACGTTTGCCCAGAGCTGACGCTCGAGTTCAGGCAACATGCCGCGGCGCACTTCCAGCGCGGCGACTCCAATCGCATGCGCGATTCCCTCAACCGAAGCATGCGCGTGGCTCTTGATCACGATACCACTGATGCCGAGAAGCGAAGCGCCATTGTGGCAGGCTGGATCATAGGCTTGCTGCATGCGTTTGCGCAATCGTTTCAGACCGGGCCCGGCGAACATCCGACTTCCGGCCCTGTCGATTTCGCCCAGCAGCATCGCGATAGCGCCCTCGGCCGACTTGAGCAATACATTCCCGGCAAACCCGTCGCAGACCACCACGTCGGCGGCGCCGGCAAACACGTCGTGGCCTTCGATGAAGCCGACCAGGTTGATATCGGTAGCTGCACAGCGCCGGGCCGCTTCACGGACCACGTCGGGTCCCTTGTTCGGCTCGCTGCCGATATTGAGCAATCCGACGCGCGGCTTGCGCTTGAGCAACGCCCCAACCGCGGCGCTTCCCAGCACCGCGAACTCGGTCAGGCGCTCGGCATCGACCCCGATATTGGCGCCCAGGTCGAGCACCCAGGCCGATCCGCCGACGACCGGAAGCTCGGTCATCAGCGCCGGGCGCTCGATGCCCGGCAAGGTGCCCAGGCGATAGCGGGCCAGCGCCATCAGCGCGCCGGTATTGCCCGAGCTGACGACGGCATCGGCCGAGTTCTCGGCAACCCTGTCCAGCGCCAGCGCCATGGACGAAGCCCGCCCGCGGCGCAGTGCCTCGGCCGGGCTGGATTCCATTGCGATGTATTCGGTGCTGGCCACACGTTCGATGCGTGCGGAAATGTTTGCTGGCAAACGTGCCAGCGCAGGGTCGAGTTCAGCCGAATCGCCGACCAGCTGAAGCGTCAAAAGATCGTCCGCGTCAAGCGCCAGAGCCGCTGCATCGATCGCGCACACGGGTGCGAAGTCGGCGCCCATGGCGTCAACGCAGATACAGATCTCCCGATTGCCGTTGCCGACATCTCCGGGAACGAGCGCCCCGGAGCTTTCACGGTGGTTTCGATTCATCGAATCAGGGGCACGCCCCGGAACCCCCCGCGGGCGTGCCTATCGCGCCTAGTATGGCGCGTTATTCCTGGTCTTCGACTTCTTCGAGTTCTTCAGCCACTTCCACGACCTGGCGGCCGCGGTAGAAACCTTCGGCGCTCACGTGGTGGCGGCGGTGCATTTCACCGGTTTCACGCTCTTCGGAAAGCGTGGCGCTGGTCAGGCTGTCGTGCGAACGGCGCATTCCGCGGCGCGACGGGGTCTTTCGGCTTTTTTGTACGGCCATGT
>DATFJJ010000235.1:0-9288 GCA_035269245.1 Wenzhouxiangellaceae bacterium
TGGGCGCGGTCCGTGCCGTAACCGTTACCGAATACGTCGGCGTGCTCCAGATAGCGGCCGTTGTCCACTCGCTCATCGAATGTCGGCCGGTCGATGAAATGATAGTGCTCGCCGTCGACTTCGCCCCGCCGCAGCGGGCGCGTGGTGTCGGAAATCGAGAACGCCAGCGAAGAAAACTCGGCAAGCGCGCTGTTGATCAGGCTGGTCTTGCCCGCGCCGCTGGGCGCGGCGATCACGTACAGCTCGCCCTGGGCGTCGCCCCAATTTCCGTCGTTGTTTTCGCGCTTGTTCTTGCCCTCAGCCCGCATCCTTCACCCCCGTCCGCAGCGAGGCGCTGCCAGGTCCCGTAGCTGTGGCGTTTCGCGACCGAGCGCACCGGAGACGTACTCGACTGTACGGTGAGGATGTGAGACCCGCTTGCGCGTGCGTGTACGCGAAAATCGAACCACGCGGCTGCAGGCCGCACAGGCTGGCCCTACAGGGCCTTTCTGGAGTTTGTATAGAGCGGCTCCCAACGGTGCCGCAGTAGAACGGCGCGTGAATAATACGGGCCTTATTCAACATTCTGGATCTGCTCGCGCATCTGCTCGATCAGCACCTTGAGTTCCACGGCGACGCCGGTGGTCTCTGCCGCGACCGATTTTGAACCCAGCGTGTTGGCCTCGCGATTGAGTTCCTGCATCAGGAAATCAAGCCGGCGCCCAACCGGCTCGTCGAGCGCCAGGACCCGGCGGATCTCGGCCACGTGCGCGGTCAGCCTGTCGAGTTCCTCGTCGACGTCCAGGCGGGTCAGCTGCAGCGCGACCTCCTGTTCCATCCGGCCCGGCTCCACCTCCAGGTCCAGCCCGGCCAGGCGCTCTTTGAAGCGCGTCTGCAACGCTTCGCGCACGGCCGGCAGATACTCGCGAACCCGCGCGACCTGCTCGAGAATGCCGTCCAGCCTCGGCGCCAGCATGCCGACGATTGCGCGACCCTCCTGAGCGCGCGCCTCGGCCAGGTCGGTGATGCAGAGATCAAGAAGCGCCAACGCTCGGGCGCGCTCGGCTTTGAAGTCGAGGCGCTGCCCAACGATCATTCCGGGCCAGGTCAGCAGCCGGGTAAGGTCTTGCTCGGATGTGTCGCCGGCCAGCTTCTGCAGCTCTGCCAGCCGGTCCAGCAGCGATGTCGCCAGCGGGCCATTCAACTCCAGAGTCGCCGCCTCTGCGGTCGGATCCGGCACGTAACGAAGATTGATCTCGATCTTGCCGCGACTGAAACGCTGCTTGAAGCGATCACGGATTTCCGGCTCGAGTAAGCGAAACTCTTCGGGTAGCCGCAGCGAAAGGTCGAGATAGCGCTGGTTGACGCTCTTGAGTTCCCAGGCAAGCTGTCCGGCCGATCCGGCTTCGCTGCGACTGGCATAGGCCGTCATGCTGTGGATCATGCTGAATCCAGTTGAAAGTGAATAATGAATAAACCGAACCGGGGATATTAACCCGAATGTTTCGCAAGCGCGCGGCCCGCCCATCGCCACGACGGGGAGGCATTGGCGCTATCCTTGAATGGCGCCGCTGAAACCGGCTGGGCGCCATTTTGGAATCCATCGCGAGCAAGCCTATGCCGATTCGACGCTCTCGGCGCCTGAAAAGATGACTGCGGCAAGACGTATCGAGGATCTTGAAGGCGTCGGGCCGGCCGTCGCAGCGAAGTTCAAGGCGCTGGGCATTGCCGACGAGATCGGCCTGCTGCTTCACCGCCCACTCCGCTATGAGGATCGCACCCGGATCACACCGATCAACCGGGTCAGACCCTCGACGACCGCCCTGGTCGAGGGCACTGTCAGCCACCAGGAAGTCCGGCAGGGACGCCGTCGCAGCCTGCTGGTGCTGCTGGAGGACGATCACGGCCAGCTGGTGCTGCGATTTTTCAATTTCTATCCGAGCCAGCGGCGGCAATTCACTGTCGGCAACCGGCTACGCTGCTTCGGCGAAGTGCGCTTCGGTCCCGAGGGCTTTGAAATGGCGCACCCCCAGTGCAGCATCGTGCGCAAAGGTGCCGAACCGCCGCTGCCGGAGCACCTCAGCCCGGTCTACCCGACCACCGCCGGTCTGGGCCAGCAGCGGCTGTCGACCATGGTACTGGACACCGTTCACCGGGCGCTGGATGGACGGATGGCACTGGAAGACGTGCTGGCCTCGCCGATCGATCTGCCCGACCTCAAATCCGCGCTGCGCACTGTTCATCGACCTCCTCCGAATACCGATCTCGATGCGCTGATCGAGGGCGATCACGCCGCCGTCCAGCGGCTTGCGGTCGAGGAGCTTGCCGCCCACCATCTTGCCCTGGCACGGCTCAATCGGGCTCGGGCACGCCAGCACGCCGAGCCCCTGGAGGATCACGACGGCCTGACTGGACGCATGCTGGCGGAGTTTCCTTTCGAACCGACCGGCGCTCAACATCGGGTCATGGAAGAGATTGGACGCGACCTCGCTTCGACCCGTCCGATGCGGCGACTGCTGCAGGGCGATGTGGGATCGGGGAAGACGCTGGTGGCCGCCGCCGCTGCTGCGCAGGCGATTGGCTCGGGTGCGCAGGTCGCGATCATTGCGCCCACCGAAATTCTGGCCGAACAGCATCTCCGCAATTTCAGCACCTGGTTCGAGCCGCTGGACATCCAACCGGTCTGGCTCGCCGGGAAAGTCACCGGAAGTAAAAGGCGCGAGGCGCTGGAGCAACTGACTGCCGGCGCACCGCTTGCCATCGGCACCCATGCGCTGTTCCAGGAAGGGGTGGAGTTCGACCGGTTGCGCCTGGTCATCGTCGACGAGCAGCACCGCTTCGGCGTCCACCAGCGTCTGGCGCTGGCGGCCAAAGGCAGCGACACCGGCACGCAGCGAATTCCCCATCAATTGGTGATGACCGCCACGCCGATTCCGCGCACGCTGGCGATGACCGCTTATGCCGGGCTTGAAGTCTCGGTAATCGACGAACTCCCGCCCGGCCGCAAGCCCGTGACCACGGCGGTGATCGCCGGCGAGCGACGCCCGGAGGTCATCGACCGCATCCGGGTGGCGCTGGCCGACCGCCGCCAGGCCTATTGGGTGTGTCCGCTGATCGAGGAATCGGACGTGCTCGAGGCCGAAGCCGCCGAAACCACCTCGGCCGAACTGGCGCGCCAGCTGCCTGAGTTTCGTGTCGGACTGGTGCACGGCCGAATGAAGCCGGCCGACAAGCAAGCCGTGATGGACGCCTTCAAGGCCGGCGAGATCCGGCTGCTGGTTGCCACCACCGTCATCGAAGTCGGGGTCGATGTACCCGAGGCCAGCCTGATGATCATCGAGAACGCCGAACGGCTGGGACTATCGCAACTGCATCAGCTTCGCGGCCGGGTCGGCCGTGGCAGCGACAGCTCGGCCTGCCTGCTGATGTACCGGGCGCCGCTGGGCCGGCTTGCGCGCGAGCGGCTCAAGGTCATGCGCGAAACCGGCGACGGTTTTCGCATCGCCGAGCGCGACCTGGAGCTGCGCGGCCCCGGCGAAGTGCTCGGCACGCGCCAGACCGGCATGCTGCGCTTCAGGATTGCCGATCTGGCGCGCGACGCTGAACTTGTCCAGGCCGTCCCCGCCCTGGTCGCCAACCTTAATCACGCCCAGGCCGACGTATTGATCGAGCGCTGGATCGGCGACGCGAGCCAGTTCGCCGATGTTTAGGGACGCTCTGATTGAATAGTCACGGCCTAAAGATCGGCGGGGGTTTCCCGTCGCCCGCCCAGGTAATGCCGCGCCGCGCCCAGCAGGTGGACCACAAGCAGCGCCGGCAAGGCGTATACCGCCAGCGCCTTGTGCACTTCCTCGGCCGGTTCGTGCACAAGCTTGATACTCTCCAGCGGAATGTAGAAGGTGAACCAGCCGAAAACTTTCATGCCTTCGCCTTCGGTGAACAGGTAGAGCGGGCCGGTAATCACCAGAAGTACCAAAACGGCCAGCAACGCCCTGTGCATCCACCATGCGCCAATTCGTGTCAGGGCGTCGGCATGAGCATTGTCCGGAAAGCCCTCTCGCAACCTTACGACCGTGCGCCAGGCGACGAACAGCAGTACGAAGAAACCCAGAGCAACGTGAATGAACATGATGTAGTCCTCGGCCGCATCAGGCGCATCCCGCGCGGTCAATCCAAGCGTCAGCATGGCGGTCACGAGCAGCGCGGTGATCCAGTGGTTGAGTATGGACATCCCCGAATAGCGCCGGTTGCGAGGCGTTTCGCTCATCTTCAACTCCTGGGCCATTGAGTAGGCCTGTGCATTTGACTGGGTAATAGTCGAGGCACGTCGCTGCGAGCATCGATACGCTTGTAATTGTTGCGCCTGAGCTAAGCTTTGGCCATACGGCAAATGACGCATACGCGTTTTGAGATCGAACTAATGAACGAATTCAAAGAGATGCAGCGCCTGCCCGTGCTGCTTGCAACCGCGTTCGGAATGATCTTCTTCCTGGTGGCGTGGGACCTGCTGGCGGACTGGTCGAGCGGCGTCGACGCCGCCCACGTCGCGGTCGAATCGCTGGTGCTGGGGATTTCCGGCATTGCCATGATTGCATTGCTTAGGGATGTCTTCAGGCAGCGGCAGTCGTTGAACCGGCTGGCACGCACCCTCGACCGGGCTCGCGAAGAGTCAACGCGCTGGCGAAATCGCTACCGGGAAACCCTCGCCGGTCTGGGACAGGCCATCCAGGAGCAGTTCCATCGCTGGAACCTCAGTGCCGCGGAAGCCGAGATCGGATTGATGCTGCTGAAAGGGTTGAGCCTCAAGGAAATCGCGCAGGCCCGCGGCACCGGCGAGCGCACCGTGCGCGAACAGGCGCGAGCGGTCTACCAGAAGGCCGGTCTGGCCAATCGGGCCGCGCTGTCGGCTTTTTTTCTTGAAGATCTATTGTTGCCCGAAGAGCCGGGGCCGGATTGACCGACACCGACCGATAGATGCTATCTACCCGGCGGACTCGATGAATGAGGCAACGACTTCGGCAAGCTTCTCACCACGATCTTCCTGGAGAAAATGTCCACCGCCTTCAATCGTGACATGGGGCTGTCCGCGGGCACCCGGAATTCGCGCCTGCAGCGCCTTTTCGGCTCCGCGCGTGACCGGATCGGAATCGCTGAATGCGGTCAGGAAGGGCTTGTCGAAGCGCTCGAGCTGGCGCCAGGCCCGCCGGTTGGGTTCTGCGGCGGGATCATCGGGCGATACCGGCACCAGCATCGGAAACCGGCGCGCCCCGGCGGTAAAGGTCTGGTCGGGGAAAGGCGCATCGTAGGCGGCCACCACCTCGGACGGCAGCTCGTCCACCGTGCCTTTCTGAATGACGGCGCCGGCCCGGAACTCGGGCACTTGCTGGGAAAACTGCTGCCATTCGAGGAAGGCCTCGCCGGGCGATGCGTCGCCGGTCGGCAGGAAAGTGTTGGCCGCGACCACGCGGGAAAACCGCTGCGGCGCCTCGCCGACCAGGCGCAAGCCCAGCAAACCGCCCCAATCCTGGCAGAACAGCGTGATCCCGGTCAGGTTCAGCTGCAGGACCACCGAGCCCAGCCAGTCCATGTGTCGCTGGTAGGAGTAGTTCTCCTGTCGCGCCGGCTTGTCGGAGCGGCCGAAACCAACCAGGTCCGGCGCGATTACGCGATGACCGGCCGCGGCCAGCTGTGGAATCATCTTTCGATACAGATAACTCCAGCTGGGCTCGCCGTGCAACAGTAGAATCGGCGCCGCATCGTGGGGTCCGGCGTCGACGTAATGGACCCGCAGGTACCCATCTTCACCATCGCGGACCTGTAGATAGTTCGGCGAGAAGTCGTAGCCCGGCAGATTTTCGAAACGGGCGTCGGGCGTTCTCAGGTATTGCATGACGAGACCCTTGCTTCAGCGGCACTGCTTCAATCATACCGCGACAGCAGGATTTTTCCCGGCGCGTTTTCGCGTCTGCGCACGGGCGGATCTCCGAACCCTCCGGGTCGGCTATGCAGCGTTCGCCACCGTCGTCAGCCGCGCACGTAGCTCCCCGGGGCCGGCTCTATCTGCGGCAGAACGCCGCCGCCGGGCTCGCGCGCTGCCACGCGGCGGCCCGCATATTGCTTCACCCAGTCGTTCCAGTGCCCCCACCACGAACCTTCGTGATAATCGGCCCCGGCGATCCAGTCGTCGGGATCGGCCGGGAGGTCCTGATTGGTCCAGTAGCCGTACTTGTCGGCCGAAGGCGGGTTGATGACGCCGGCGATATGCCCTGAACCGGCCAGCATGAAGGTGACATCGCCCGAGTAGATCTGGGTGGCCTTGTACACCGACGTGTACGGCGCAATGTGATCCTCGCGGCCGGACTGGAGGTAGACCGGCACGTCGATCGTCGAAAGATCGATCGGCACACCGTCCATCTGCACCCCACCCGGTTCGACCAGCTTGTTGTTCAGGTACAGCTCGCGCAAATACCAGATATGCATGGTTTCGGGCAGCCGCGTGTAGTCGGAGTTCCAGTACAACAGATCGAACTGCGGCGGCTTTCGTCCGAGCAGGTAGTTGTTGATGACGAACGTCCAGATCAGGTCGTTGGCGCGCAGCAGGTTGAAGGTCATGGCCATCGCCTCACCGTCGAGATAGCCGAGCTTGTTCATCCGCTTTTCCAGGCTCTTGAGCTGCTTGTCGTCGATGAACACGCGCAGGTCGCCGGCCTCCTCGAAATCCACCTGGGCGGTGAAGAACGTTGCCGACACTATCCTGTCGTCCTGCTTCGCCTTCATCCAGGCGAGTGTCGCGGCGAGCAGCGTGCCGCCGATGCAGTAACCGATGGTATTGACCTTGCGCTGGCCGGTGGCCTGCTCGATCGCGTCAAGCGCTTCGAGTATGCCTTCGTGCATGTAGTCCTCGAACCGCTTGTACCTGAGCTTCTCGTCCGGGTTGACCCATGAAATCACGAATACCGTATGCCCGCGGTCGACCGCCCAGCGAATGAAAGAGTTCTTCGGCTGCAGATCCAGGATGTAGAACTTGTTGATCCACGGCGGCACGATCAGCAGCGGCCGGGTGAAGACGGTCTTGCTGCGCGGCGAATACTGGATAAGCTGCATCATCTCGTTTTCGAAGACCACCGCCCCCTCGGTAGTCGCGATATTGCGGCCGACTTCGAAGGCGGCCTTGTCGGTCATCGAGATCAGCAACTGGCCGTCGCCTTTTTCGAGATCCTCCAGCAGCATCCGGTAGCCTCTGAGCAGGTTCAGGCCCTTTTCGCGACGCGTGGTGGCCAGCACCTCGGGATTGGTCAGCACGTAGTTCGACGGCGACAACGCATCGGCGAACTGGCGGGTGTAAAAGCGGATTCGGGCCCGATCGTCGGGCGAAAGCTCTTCCATCCGCGCGGTAATGGCCAGCATCCAGTCCGAAATGGTCAGGTAGACCTGCTTGAGCAGATCGAAGATCAGCCGTTCGTTCCAGTCCTCGGAGCGAAATCGACGATCGCCTCTCGGCACCCCGGCGGCGGGTTCGGTTTCCTTGCCGACGGCGCGGAATCCGAGATATTTCAACAGTCCGAAATAACGGCGGGTCAGGTCCCACTGGGCCTGAAGGATGCGCTGCGGATGCCGAACCGTGTTCAGTGTCGCCTTCCACAGCGGCCGCTTCAGGTTCAGCGTATCGATCTCCGGCAATTGGAGCTTGCGCGCCTGGCGCAGCAGCAGCGAACCGGAAAGCTGGGAGATGCGCGTCAGTTCGCGGCTCAGCTCAAGCGCGTCCTGCGAAAGCGAGGTCTGTTTATCTTCAGTCATCGGATTACCTTCTGCAAGTCAAGTCCAGCTTTTGCACGGGTCGAACTACAGCCTGAGGCCGCCGTCGATCGCGAAGTCGCGGCCGCTGACGTAGTCGTTTTCGAAGACGAAGCGGGCGGTAGCCGCGATCTCCGAGGGCTCACCAAGGCGCGCCAGCGGGACGCTTCCGGTGATGCGGTCTATGGCCTTCTCAGGCATGGCCGAAACCATTTCGGTCGCGGTAAATCCCGGCGAAATGGAGGCGACCCGGATACCCTGGCGCGCAAGTTCGCGTGCCCAGGTCACAGTCATCGCGGCCACGCCGGCTTTTGCGGCGGCATAGTTGGACTGACCGAAATTACCGGCCTTCGAGATGCTTGAAATATTGATGATCACCCCCGGCGTGCCGCGGCCGGCCATGCGTGCGGCTGCTTCCCTGCCGCACAGGAAAACGCCGGTCAGATTGACCGCGATGACGCTCTGCCAGGCGGCCAGCGACATCGTCTCCACAACCTCGCCGTCGCGCGCCTTGACCAGCAGCCCATCGCGCGTGATGCCGGCATTGTTGATCAAGCCATCGACGGGGCCGATCGCCTTCTCCAGCGAATCGAAAGCCATCCGGACCTCCACCTCGTCGGAAACATCCGCGACCGCGGTGGCGTGACCGCTGCCCGGCAACGAGGCAACCGCGTCGGCAAGCGCGACCGCGTCCAGATCGATCAGACCGATGCGCGCGCCGGTCGATGCCAGCTCGGCGGCCATGGCCAGGCCCAGCCCGCGGGCCGCACCGGTGATAATGATGTGCTTGTCCTCAAGTTCCATGCAGTTTGCCGCCTTTCCTGTTTATCGGTGATTGGTTGCCGCCCGGCGAAGGCATCGATTCGGGTCAGGTCTCGTCCTCGGGATCGTTGCGCGCCACCGGCGGCTTGAGCGCCTCTGTCCAAAGAGAGAACATTCGCTCCTGCAGCTTGCGATAGGGCTCGATCGAGGCTGCACCCAGCCCGTTCAACGCGCTCTTTCCCAGCGTCTCCGAAAAGGCTTTTTCGAGCGGCCGCTGCTGCGACTGGAGATGAGTCATGACCTTTTCGAGATAATCGCGCGCCATGTCGCGCATCGGATTGGAGTCGACGCGGATCATGGCCTCGAGAAAGTCATCGCTCAGCACCGGCCGGCCGAGCATCTCCTGGTCGGCGACGATCTGCAGCAAGACCTGCCGGGTAACGTCGGTGCCGGTCTTGGCCTCGACCACCTGCACCGAGTCGCCGGCGCCGATCATGTCGCGGACATCTTCCAGGTTGATCGACTGGCTGGTCTCGGTGTCGTAGAGACGCCGATTGGCGTATTTCTTGATTATTCGCTTGGAACGTGCCATGGATTCTTGCCCGATAAAAGGATCCGGTAACGCAGTCGCCATCTGATGGCGCTGTCCGCCCTGAACAGTCTACCGCCTGCAGGCCGACCAGGCACCTGAGCGAAATCAAGTACCCAGTGGATGCTGAGCAGCGGAAGCGGAACGGCTCTGCTGCGGGTTGC
>DATFJJ010000236.1:0-4597 GCA_035269245.1 Wenzhouxiangellaceae bacterium
TTCCGACTTCCGACTTCCGACTTCCGACTTCCGACTTCCGACTTCCGACTTCCGACTTCCGAGTCGTGCCGACGGTCTTTGACCGCGGGCGGCGATCTGTTATCCGAACCTCAGCGTAATGACAAGGGTGACCACCAGCGCGCCGAACAGGTTGATGACCAGGCCTTCGCGCGCCATCTCCCGGATGCTCACTCGGCCCGAGCCGTAAATGACGGCGTTCGGCGCGGTAGCCACCGGTAGCATGAAGGCGCAGGAGGCGCTGATCGCGGCCGGCACCATCAGCAGTTCGGGACGGATGCCGGCCGCGACCGCGGTGGCTGCCAGCACCGGCATCAGCAGCGACGTGGTCGCGGTGTTGCTGGTCATTTCGGTCAGGAAGGTCACGCCCAGGCAGATGCTCAGCACCATCAGCCAGGGCGGCAGCGTGGCCAGCACCGTGAGCTGCGAGGCAACAGCATCACTCAAGCCCGTTTCGATGAAGCCCCGGGCGATCGTGATGCCGCCGGCAAAAAGCAGCAGCACGCCCCAGGGAATGGCGCCGGCGGTCTGCCAGTCCAGGAGCCGTCCGTCGCGGCCGTCGGGAATCGCGCACAGCACGACCACCGCGAGCAACGCAACGGCCGCGTCGTTGGCATAGGGCAATGCCAGCCATTCCTGCCAGCCGCCGCCGGGCGCAGTGCGCGTGATCCAGGCCAGCGCAACGAGCATGAACACGAGCATGATGCGAACCTCGGCCGGCGACCAGCGGCCCGGCACTTCCAGCACCGGCAGCGGCCCGGCCTCCACCCGGCGGGTGAGCCACAGGAACATGACCGGCAGCAGCAGCAACACCACCGGGATGCCCCAGCTCATCCAGACCGGAAACGAGGTGGCGAGCTGGAACTGGTCTGCGGCAACCTGCATGTAGATGAGATTCGGCGGGGTGCCTATGGGCGTGCCGGTTCCGCCCAGGCTGGCCGCATAAGCGGTGCCCAGCAGCAGCGGCACCGTCAACGACTTGAGCTTCTCGTCCTCCAGCACCGCCAGCGCCACCGGCAGCAGCATCAGCGTCGTTGCGGTATTGGAAATCCACATCGAAAGCGTGGCCGCGGCCAGCATGAAGCCCAGCACCAGGCCCTTGCGACCGAAAAACGAACAAGCCCGGATCATGGCCATGGCAAGCCGCCGGTGCGCGCCCGATTTCGCCAGCGCGCCGGACAACATGAAACCGCCCAGAAGCAACAGTATCAGCGGGCTGCCGTAGCTTTCGGCGACCTGGCCGGGCGTAAGCGCGCCGGCCAGCGGCAGTAGCGCCATCGGCAGCAGCGAGGTCACGGGAATCGGCACCGGCTCGGTCAGCCACCAGACCGCGCACCAGGCGGTGACCGCCGCGGTGGCGGCCGCCGCCACGGACAATCCCCAGAACTGAACCGCCAGCCAAAGCACCAGGACGGCGACGACCGGCCCCAGCCATAGAAAAGCAGATTCAAGTCTGGGGCGACGGCCTGCGGTCATCGGGCGGCATTGATCCGTTGAACAGAATCAAAGCGTAGCCGATCAGGGCGATCGAAATGCGGGCACGAGCCCCTGGCTTTCCCCGCGACGAGACGCGGAGAAGTCAAAAGCGAAAATCAGGAAAGCCCGCGCGAAGGGACGAAAAGCGGGAAGCGCTGGTTCGTGCAGAAAAGCGGATCCGCAGAGAAAGTCAAAACCGGAAAACGCGATAAACGAACGGGTTTCAACTGCCGCGATCGGCCTGGAATTCGATCGGGCGAAGTTCGCGCGCGAGACGGTCGAGCACGCCGTTGACGAACGAGTGCCCCTGCTCGGCGCCGAAGCGGTGGGCGAGCTCGACAGCCTCGTCGATGACAACGCGGTATGGAATTTCCGGATGCTTGAGAAGCTCTACGGCGCCGATGCGCAGGATGACCCGCTCCATCTGGTCGAGACTGCTGTCGATGCGCTCGACGTGCGGGCCGAGCTTTTCGTCCAGCGTTTCGCCCTCGGCGATCACGTCGCGGACGAGCTGCTGAAAGTACTCGGCATCGACACCTTCGAAGCTTTGTTCCTCGAGAAACTGCTTGATGATGGTAGCCGCCGAATCATCGTTCAGCTGCCAGCGATACAATGCCTGCAGTGCGCGGCGACGGGCACGACGACGAGGCTCGAACGGGCTGACGGTGCGCTTGCGGCTACGACCCATCGCCGGCGACTCCATGGGCGGCGACGCGGTCGGCCAGGTCGATCATCTCCAACGCCGCCAGCGCGGCTTCGCGGCCCTTGTTGCCTCGATCGGGATCGGCCCTGTAACGCGCCTGGTCGCCGTTCTCCGGCGTGAGCACGCCGAAAGCCACGGGGACGCCTGTTTCGGCCGGAAGCTGCATCAGGCCGCGAGCGCACTCGCCGCTGATGAATTCGAAATGCGCCGTCTCCCCGCGCACCACGGCGCCGAGTGCGATGACCGCGTCGAAGCGGCCCGTGGCGATCATGTGCTGGCAGGCCAGCGGCAGCTCCCAGGCACCCGGAACGCGCACCACCGTAATGTCTCGATCGGCCACGCCGCGGTCGACCAGCGCCTCGCGGCACCCGGTCAAGAGCATTTCAGTGACCTCGGCATTGAAGCGCGCGACCGCGATTCCGAGGCGCCGGGCTTTTCCATCGGGTTGGGGGTTGATTTCGTTCACGATGCCGATTTTCCCTGGTAGCCGCTGTGTTCATCTTCGCCAGGCACCACGTATTCGGTGATCTCCAGGCCGAAGCCGTCAAGCGCATGCAAGCGTTTGGGCGCGCCGAACACCTGCATCCGGCGAATACCGAGCTCTGCGATGATCTGTGCGGCAATGCCGTAGTTGCGCAGCTCGCTTGCGGCGCGGTCCTTGCCCTCGGTCTGTTCCCCGGACGATCCGACCAGGCCGGACAGCCGATCGCTGTCGCTTTCATCATAGCCCAGGACCAGTGCCAGACCGCGACCCCGGCGCGCGATGTCGGCCAGCGCGGCGTCCAGCGGCATGCCGAAGGCCGGCTCGGTCAGGCCCATCACGTCGCCGAGAAGCTCGGGCACGTGCACGCGGACGGGGAACGGTTCTTCGGCCGAAACCTCACCGCGCACCAGCGCCCAGTGCAGCTTGTGGTTGATGCGATCGCGGAAGACCTTGAGATCGAACGGGCCGTGCGCGGTGCCGACGGTCTGGCTGTGGATGCATTCGACGTTCTGCTCGGTGCCCAGCCGATAGCGGATCAGGTCGGCCACCGTGCCCATTTTCAGGCCGTGCTCGGCCACGAAGCGCTCCAGCTCGGGGCGGCGCGCCATGGTGCCGTCTTCATTGAGGATCTCGACCAGCACCCCGGCCGGCTCCAGCCCGGCCAGCAGCGCCAGGTCCAGGCTGGCTTCGGTGTGGCCGGCGCGCGCCATCACCCCGCCGGGCTGGGCCATCAGCGGAAACACGTGGCCGGGCTGGGTGAGCGAATCGACGGTCGCGTCGGGACGCACCGCGGTACGAATCGTATGTGCCCGGTCGTAGGCCGAAATGCCGGTAGTCACGCCCTCGGCCGCCTCTATGGAGACCGTGAAATTGGTCTGGTGGTGCCGGTCGGTGTCGCGCACCATCAGTTGCAGCCCCAGCTGCTTGCAGCGCTCGCGGGTCAGCGACAGGCAGATGAGACCGCGACCGTAGCGCGCCATGAAATTGATGTCGTCGGGCTTGACCAGGCTGCCCGCCATGATCAGGTCGCCCTCGTTTTCGCGATCCTCGTCGTCTAGCATCACCACCATCTTGCCGGCACGGATGTCATCGAGGATGGATTCGATGGAGTCAAATTTCATGCGCTATTTCCGATTGCCGAATGAGTCGTCGAGGAGTCGTTCGAGGTAGCGGGCAATCTGGTCGACTTCCAGGTTGACCGGGTCTCCGGGGGTCAGACCACCCAGCGTGGTGACCTCCAGAGTATGTGGAATCAGGTTGAGTTCGAAGAATTCTCCGTCGACCCGATTGACCGTCAGGCTGACGCCGTCCAGCGTCACCGAACCCTTGTGCGCAATATAGCGCGCCAGACTCTCCGGCGCTTCGAAGCGCAGCCAGCGATTGTCGCCCTCGTCGTGCATGTCGACCAGCGTCGCCATACCGTCGACGTGGCCGGAGACCAGATGCCCGCCGAGCGCGTCGCCGGCCTTGAGCGCCGGTTCCAGGTTGACCGTCGAACCGGCCGACAGCCGTCCCAGTGAGGTCAGCTTCAGCGTTTCGGGCGATGCGTCGGCGGCGAACGACGACGATTGCGGCGCCAGCGCGGTCAGGCAGACCCCGTTGACCGCGATACTGTCCCCGACCTGCAGGCCGAACCCGGCCAGTGCCTCGGCGGTGATGGTCAGGCGTTTTCCGCCGTGGGCCGGCTCGATGCTTTCGATGCGGCCCTGGGCTTTTACGATTCCGGTGAACATTTGAATTCGAGGATCAAGGTTAAGGGTCAAGGGTCAAGGGTCAAGGGTTAAGGGTTAAGGGTTCCGGTTTTGCCTTTCCGGAAACCGGAAACCCGAAACCGGAAACCGCCTTTTCCGACTTCCGACTTCCGACTTCCGACTACCGTCTACCGACCACTGACCTCCGGCGCCAGGCGCAGGCGG
>DATFJJ010000237.1:0-7253 GCA_035269245.1 Wenzhouxiangellaceae bacterium
TCAAGGCGCTGTTACCGGCATCAACAACCGCATCCGGCGGCGAAACCGCTCTAGATGAAGATACGAAATCCAAGATCATGCTGCCTCCCGCAAGCTTGAAATCAAACCTTCGAGCTCGGCCGCCTTCGGCTTGACCAGCCAGAACTTCGGCAGCATGCGGCGGAAGTTTTCGAGAAGCTCGGTACCCCACTCACTGCCGGTGAATTCGACGTGGCGTTCGATCAGCCCCCTGAGATGATGGACGTGGTTTTCCATCGACTCGGCGCTGATGTGGTGAATGTCTATCAACTCATGATTGTAGTGGTCGACGAAATCCCGCCCGACGTCCAGCACGTAGGCGAAGCCGCCCGTCATGCCGGCGCCGAAGTTGATGCCGGTGGCGCCCAGGATCAGCGCGACGCCGCCGGTCATGTATTCGCAGGCATGATCGCCGGCGCCTTCGACCACTGCCACCGCGCCGGAATTGCGCACCATGAATCGCTCGCCGGCGGTGCCGGCGGCATACAGCTCGCCGCCGGTGGCGCCATAAAGACATGTGTTGCCCATGATCGGCGTCTCGCACGCCCGGTAGCGAATGCCTTCGGGGGGACGCAGAACGATGCGGCCGCCGGCCATGCCCTTTCCGACGTAGTCGTTGGCCTCGCCGGTCAACGTGATATGCAGGCCCGGCGCGTTGAACGCGCCCAGACTTTGTCCCGCAGTGCCCTCGAGGTCAAGTGAAAGCGTGTTTTCACCCAGCCCTGCGGCACCCAGGGTGCGCGCGATACGGCCGGAGAGCCGGGCGCCGATTGAACGGTCGTGGTTGTGGATATCGAACTTGAAGCCACCGCCGCTGCCGTTCTTCACGGCCTCGGCTGTGGCGCTCTCGATTTCCTCGGCCAGGCGGCCGGGGTCGTGCGGCGGATTGCGGTCGACTTCGCAAAAGCGCGCACTGTCCGGTGCAAGCCCGGTCCGGGCCAGCAGCGGCTCGAGATCGAGCTTGTCCTGGCGCACGGTCAAACCTTCGGCCCGCTCCAGGTATTCGGTACGCCCGATCAGGTCCTCGATTCGCCGCACCCCAAGTTCTGCGAGAATCTCGCGCACCTCGCGGGCCACGCCGAGAAAATAATTCACCACCATGTCCGGCAGGCCGATGAAGTGGTGCTTGCGCAGCGTCTCGTTCTGAGTGGCGACGCCGGTCGCGCAGTTGTTCAGGTGGCAGATACGGAGGTACTTGCAGCCCAGCGCGATCATCGGTGCGGTGCCGAATCCGAAGCTCTCGGCGCCCAGTATTGCGGCCTTGACCACATCCAGGCCGGTCTTCAGCCCGCCGTCGGCCTGGATACGCACGTGGCGCCTCAGGTCGTTCTGCATCAATACCTGCCGGACTTCGCTCAGTCCGAGTTCCCAGGGCCCGCCGGCGTACTTGACCGAGGTCAGCGGGCTGGCGCCGGTGCCGCCGTCATAGCCCGACACCGTGATCAGGTCGGCGTAGGCTTTGACCACCCCGGCGGCAATGGTGCCGATGCCCGGCTCGGAGACCAGCTTTACCGATACCAGCGCCTCGGGGTTGACCTGCTTGAGGTCGTAGATCAGCTGGGCCAGGTCCTCTATCGAATAGATGTCGTGGTGCGGCGGCGGCGAGATCAGGCCGACACCGGGCGTTGCGAATCTGAGTCTGGCAATCAGCTTGTCGACCTTGTGGCCGGGCAGCTGGCCGCCTTCGCCGGGCTTTGCCCCCTGGGCGATCTTGATCTGGATGACCTCGGCGTTGACCAGGTAATCCGGCGTGACGCCGAAGCGCCCCGACGCGACCTGCTTGATTTTAGAAGACTTCTCGGTGCCGTAGCGGGCCGGATCCTCGCCGCCTTCGCCGGAATTGGAGCGGGCGCCCAGCCGGTTCATCGCGATCGCCAGCGCCTCGTGGGCCTCGGGCGAGAGTGCGCCCAGGCTCATGCCGGCCGAATCGAAGCGCTTGACTATCGCTTCGGCTGATTCGACATTTTCGACGGAAATCGCATCATGATCGGATCGCAATCGAAGGAGATCGCGAAACATCGAGGGTTCCCGATCGTTCACCAGGCGGGCGTAGCGCTGATAATCGGCCCAGTCGCCGGACCTGGCCGCGGCCCGCAGTGCGTTGGTCACATCCGGATTCCAGGCGTGGAATTCACCACCGTGAACGTAGCGGTACAGGCCGCCGTGCTCGATCGGCACCTGCCGGTTCCAGGCCCAGCGGGCGAGCGATGCCTGATCTTGCCAGATGTCGTCGAGGTCCGCCCCCTGGATGCGGCTGACCGCGCCGGCAAAGCACTTGGCCACGACGTCGTCGGCCAGGCCGACCAGCTCGAACAGCTGCGCGCCGCGGTAGCTGCCGACGGTCGAGATGCCCATCTTCGAAAGGACCTTGAACAAACCCTTGCGGATACCGCGTCTATAAGCCCGGCCCAATTCGAGCGCCTGGTCACGGGCACGCTCGATTTCGCCCGACTCGGCCATGGCATGCAGCGTCTGGTAGACCAGGTAAGGATAGACGGCCGTGGCACCGAAGCCGATCAGGCAGGCGAAGTGGTGCGGGTCGCGCGCGGTGCCGGTCTCGACGATCAGGTTGCACAGCGGCCGCTGTCCCGATTCGAGCAGATGATGATGGATTGCGCCGGTCGCCAGCAGCGCGTGCACCGGCAGTTTGTCCGCCTCCAGATAGCGGTCGGAAATGACCAGCAGTTGCTTGCCCTCGGCGACCGCTTCAGAGGCGCGGTGGCATAGATCGTCCAGTGCGGCGGCCAGCGTCCGATCTGACGGGTAGTTGAGGTCCAGCAGCACTGAATCCAGCCCGAACTGGGGGGTGTTGACGAGCTGCCTGAGTTTGCGCTGGGATAGCACCGGTGAATTCAGCACGACGCGCTCGGCCAGTTCCGGCCCGGCTTCGAAAACATTGCCCTTGCGTCCCAGACCGGTTTCCAGCGACATCACGATGCGCTCGCGCAAGCTGTCGATGGGTGGGTTGGTGACCTGGGCAAACTGCTGCCGGCAGCAGTCGTACAGCGACCGGATGCGTGTCGACAGCACCGGCATCGGGGTGTCGTCGCCCATCGACCCGATGGCCTCGGACTGGGTTTCGGCCAGCACCCGAATGACTTCCCGCCGCTCCTCGCGAGACAGGTTGAACATCTTCTGGTAGGTGGCAAGCGTGTCTTCGTCGAACGGTTCGGCCGCCATGTGCACGTCGACCAGTTCGGAGTCGAGGTAGCGCACGCCCTGCTTGAGCCAGTCCTGCCACGGGTGCAGCGTCTTGAGCTGGTCGTCGATCTCACTCCCGGAATGCAGGCTGCCGTCGGAAAGATCAGCCGCCAGCAACTCGCCCGGTCCGAGCCGGCCGCGCGCCTTGACCTGCTCTACCGGCACATCGACGACGCCGGTCTCGGACGCCACGATCAGGCGCCGGTCCTCGGTCAGGGTCCAGCGGGCGGGCCTGAGCCCGTTGCGGTCCAGGCCGCAGACCACCCACCGACCGTCGGTCATCACAAGTCCGGCCGGACCGTCCCAGCCCTCCTGGTGAAAAGCGAAGAATTCGTGGAAGGCCCTGAGGTCGGCGTCCAGGTTTTCGTCGGTCTGCCAGGCCGGCGGCACCAGCAGCCTGAGCGCCTGCGGCAGCGGCATGCCGCCGATCACCAACAGCTCCAGCATGTTGTCCAGCGACGACGAATCCGAGCCGGTCATGGCAATCGGCGGATCGATCTCGGCCAACTCGGGCAGTTGCGGCGAGGCCAGCAGCGCCCGGCGCGCCCGGGTCCAGTTGCGGTTGCCCCGAATGGTATTGATCTCGCCGTTGTGCGCCAGCATCCGGAAAGGCTGGGACAGGCGCCACTGCGGCAGCGTATTGGTCGAGAAACGCTGGTGAAACAGCGCCATCGGGGATTCGAGGCGCGGGTCGGAGAGGTCGGGATAGAACCGGGCCAGGTATTCGGGCATCACCATGCCCTTGTAAGACAGCGTCGTGGCCGAGAGGCTTGCGATATAGAAGGCCTCGTCCGGGCCGGTTTCGGTCTCGGCCAGCCGCCGGGCGAGGAACAGCTTCCGCTGGAAGGTTTCGTCGTCCGTGCCGTCAGCGGCCGACACGAAAACATGCTCGATTCGCGGCATGGTCTGTTGCGCGCGCACGCCCAGCGCATCTTCGTTCAGCGGTACTGGCCGCCAGCCCGTCACGTCGAGTCCCTGGCCTTTCAGCCGGGCTTCCAGGCGGCGTCTTTGCCGGGCGCAAGTTGCCGAATTCGAGTCGAGAAATACCGCGCCGACGGTAAAACGGTTGCCCGGATCCATGCCGCAATCTTCGGCCACGGCACGCAAAAACGCGTGTGGCAATCCGATCAGCAAGCCGCAGCCGTCACCGGTCTTTCCGTCGGGCGCGACGGCACCGCGATGGGTCAGTCGTTCGAGCGCCTGGATTGCGTCGGCCACCACCCCGTGTTCGGCGCAGCCGTCGAGCCGGGCAATCAGCCCGAAGCCGCAGGAATCGTGTTCGAAATCAGGATGATAGAGTGTCTTCAACGACCGTACTCATGCGTATGGACGATTCTGTAGCATAGCGGATTCGATGTCGCTCGCGTGAGTGCCGAAAAGATCGTCGGAAGTGCTCGCGCTGCGCCGGGCCTCAGGCTTGTCTCGGCGCCAGGTCCATCGCGTAAACGCACGCGGGTTTGTCTTCGCGGGTCGGGACGGTTTTGCGGGCGCTTACGGTGCGGTCGTAGTGCATGCCGAGCTTCTCGGCTACCCGTATCGATGCCGAATTGGGGGGGTCGATAACGGCCAGAACGCGCTTCAGCCCCATATTACGGGCGTGCGTGATGAACGGCTTGATGGCTTCCAGAGCCAGTCCCTGACCCCAGAAGTCCTTCCATATCCACCAGCCCAGTTCGAAATCGCCTTCGAAATCACTCCCGTCCAGCGGCTGCATGCCGGCAATCCCGACCACCTGCATCCGATCGACGAGCTCGACGGCGCCGAAGCAGATCCCGTGGTTGCGGATATGTCTTTGCTGCCGGACAAGAAACTCGTCGATCTGCGCGGCCGGCCAGGCCTTGCCGGTGATGAATCGCATCATGTCGAGATCGGTGGCCATGCGCTCGAGGTCCGGGCGGTCGCGCTCGCCCCAGGGGCGAACGGCGAGTCGGGGGGTGGGGAAAAAGAAGGCCATTGATCTAGTATGAATCAGAACATGCTAATTCGCTTGCATGCGGCAGGGGGTCGATTCGCGCATTCGAACGGCGTAGAATTCTGTGGACGCGGTCGAATCTACGGCCTTTCAACGAGGATCCCGCCGGCAGCGCGGCGGTGGAGCGTTTGACGAATGAGCAAGCACATCGGCAATTACGAAATCGTTTCCGAGCTCGGTCGGGGCGGGATGGGCGTGGTCTACAAGGCGCGCGAGGAGAGCCTCCAGCGGTTCGTTGCGATCAAGATGCTGGGCAACCAGCTGGTCGGCAACGAGTCGATCGCGCTTCGCTTCATGCGCGAGGCGCGGGCCGTGGCCGACCTCAACCATCCGAATCTGGTTCAGGTGTTTCGCGTCGACCGGCACGAGGACCACCCGTATTTCGTCATGGAATACGTCGAGGGTGAATCGCTCAAGCGCCTGATCCAGCGTGAAGACAAGATGCAGCCTCTGCGTGCGCTGCAGATTCTCAAGGAAGTCGCGACAGGACTTGCCGCGGCCCACGACAAGGGCGTGATCCACCGCGACATCAAGCCGGAGAACATCATGCTGACCAAGTATGGTGGCGTGAAGGTGGTCGACTTCGGAATCGCGCGGGTCGAAGAGCCCGGCACCCGCTTGACCACCACGGGCATGGGACTCGGGACCCCGAGCTACCTTTCACCTGAAGTCTGCCTGTCGCAGGACGTGGACCAGCGCTCCGACATCTTCTCGCTGGGCGTGGTGTTGTTCGAAATGCTCACCGGCGATACCCCCTTCAAGTCCGACAGCCCGTTCGAGCTCATGACCAAGGTGGTCGAGGCCAGGATTCCGGACATCAAGGCGCTGAATCCGAATGTGGACGAAGGGACCAAGCAGATCCTGGCGAAGATGATCGCCAAGCGACCAAAGCTCAGGTACCAGAATTGCAACGAGCTCATCAGCGATATCGAGGACTACCGGGCCGGCCGGGTGCCGCGCTGGGCCAGCACCATGCCGCTGGAAACCGAGCCTGTCGACCGGTCTTCGGGCCAAGCCGATGCGCGGGAGAATGACGAGGCGCCGGCGGTGGTCGAATCGGCCGACGCGCCCACCACCCCGATCCCCACGTCGGGGGACGCTCCGTCCGCCACCGAAGTGCCGGAATCCGAGCGCACCGTTGCCCTGGAACGTGAACCGGCCGGTGGCCGGAGTGGCCGCCTGGCGCTGGTGGCCGTATTGCTGCTGCTGGTCGCAGGCGGCGCGATCGCGGGTTCCTGGTACCTGGTATCCGGGCCGGATCGGCCGATGCAGGCGATGTTCGAATCAGCGCCCGAGACCGTCGGCGACGTGACTGACGCTGGAGCAGATTCTTCTGCGCACCTCCCCGCCGACGTACCGGGACGGGCCGAAGGGGCTCTGGCGGTCGAAACGGCGCCGAACGATCCGCCCGATCTGTCTGCATCCGGCGAGAGTGAAACGGAACCGCACGACGCTGCCCGGACGGTTGGCGAAAGCGAAACGCCTGCCGGCGGAAACGAGGAACTCCAGTTCGCAGCCGGCGATGTGCCGGCAGCTTCCGGTGCGGCGAACGACGTCGTCGTGGACGATGAGTCCGACGGTATGCCGGTCGCTGATTCGGGTGCCGGATTCGAAATCGAGGTCGCGGAATCGCCGGTCGTCGCCGAAGCGCAGGCGGACAAGGGTTCATCATCGTCCGCCCCGGCTATCGCGGACGCTGGCGCCGGTGTCGGCGGCGAAGACGAAGCGCTGGCGCAGGCCGTGACCGAGACCGGCGAGTCCTCCGGCGAGCCCCTGGCTTCGATGACGCCGGCGCGGCCAACAAGCCCGGAAGCCGTCGCGGCAGTGGCAATCAATCCGCGGGTGGTGGTGGTTGCCGTGGGTGACGCTGCGGTGGCCGGGGTGGTTGCACGCGAGGTCAAACGGGCCCTGCGCGACGCCTCATTCGAGGTGATGGACGAACAGATGATCGAAGGCCTGGTTTACGCCGAGAGCCTGGCCGGGGTTGCGCGCACCGCCCGGGACGCCGGGGCCGGCGTGCTGGTGTATGCCGATATCGTGCCGACCGGCGAGCGCGAGTTGC
>DATFJJ010000238.1:0-3804 GCA_035269245.1 Wenzhouxiangellaceae bacterium
CCGTCGCGCATGATCGCCAAGATCGACAACATCCTGGCCTGGTTCGAGCGCTACGACGTCGACGACTCGCCCGACGCGGCGAACGACGACTGATCGGCCCCGCCCCGACAGGCCCGGGCGCGGCGCCAACCTGATCCGATCCGGTTCCGGGAGCGCCTGAGCCCAATCCATTCCCTCCCCTGCTTGCGGGGGAGGGTCAGGGTGGGGGCATTCTTCCCGCCACCCACCGCTCACCGGCATCCCCGGACATTCCCGGCATCCCGTGTTCCGGATCGCGCGGTACACTGAAAGCGAAATGCATTCAGACGCCTTCATCCAGCTGATTTTCCTGATATTCGCCGGCGCGGCGGTCATCGCGACCGCGGCGTTGTACGCGCGTCAGGCGCTGCCGGTGGCCTACATCGTGCTCGGCGCCGCGATGGGGCCCTGGGGCTTCGGGCTGGTCGGCGATGTCGCGATTCTCGAGGGCATGGCCGAGTTCGGGATCATCTTCCTGTTGTTTCTGCTCGGGCTCAACCTGGAGCCGCGCGAATTGCTGCAGATGCTGCGCGAGGCGGTACTGGTCACACTGGTGACCTGCATCGTGTTCTTCAGCGCGGGCGCCGGCGTGGCGCTCGTTTTCGGCCTCGACGTGCTGCAGGCGATCCTGATCGGGGCGGCGGTGATGTTCTCCAGCACCATTCTCGGACTCAAACTGCTGCCCACTTCCACGCTGCATCACCAGCGACTGGGCGAAATCATCGTCGCCATCCTGCTGCTCCAGGACATCATCGCGATCGGCGTGATCCTGTTCATCCAGGGCTTCGCCGGCAGCGCGAATCCAATCGTGGACGTGGGGGTGCTGTTGCTGACCGCGCCGCTTTTGTTCGTCTTCGCGCTGGGTTTCTGCCGCTACGGGCTGATGGCGCTGATGCAGCGCTTCGACCAGATCCAGGAATATATCTTCCTGATCGCCATCGGCTGGTGCATGGCGGTCGCCGTGCTGGCCCACGAGATTGGACTGTCCTACGAAATCGGCGCGTTCATCGCCGGCGTCGCGATCGCGACCAGTCCGATCTCGCGATTCATCGCCGAGACGCTCAAACCGCTGCGTGATTTTTTCCTGGTGGTGTTCTTTTTCGCGCTCGGCGCGGGGTTCGATATGTCGCTGCTGCCGCAGATCTTCTGGCCGGCGCTCACGCTGGCTACGCTGTTGATGCTGCTCAAACCGTTCACTTTCGCCTGGATGTTCCGCCGCCAGGGCGAAAAGCCCGGTGTCTCTCGGGAGATCGGCATCCGCCTGGGGCAGGTCAGTGAATTCTCGCTGCTGGTGGCCGTCGTCGGGTTGCAGAGCGGCCTGATGACCGACCGGGCTTCCTACATCGTCCAGGCCACGACGATCCTTACCTTTATTGCATCGACCTACTGGATCGTGCTGAAGGTGCCGAGCCCGATTGCGATTTCGGAATCCCTGCGGAAGGATTAGGGAGGGGCTTCTTGCCCTGCGGCGGGCTTCACGGAGCTTGTCAATGCATTTGGCAAACGGCGCCTTCACCGATAAACGCGATGCCTGACACCCAACCCCCTATCCATACGAACAGCACCCTGAATAGCTGCCGCTTTTAAAGCGCATTTTTGGTGACTTTTGTTGCAACCGACAAAAGTCACTCGCATCAGCCAGCGAAGCTGGCGGCGAAACGGTTTTGAATTTCCGGCGTTCAACCCTCCATCATGGTTCCCAATGAGACGGCGACCAACGCCAGGGATACTCCAAACTGCATCCAGTGCTAAGGTTCCCGAACTGAAATCCGCAGAGGAAACCGTACCGAGATGAAAACACTTTCAATTGCCCTGGCGCTATGCCTCGCGCCGCTAACCGCCATCGCCCAGCCGGCCGACGAAAACCCGCGCGATGCGTGGTGGAAAAATCTGACGGCATTGTGCGGCAAGGCATTCGCCGGCGAGATGACCGGCTTTGCCCGGCCGGCCGACGATGGCTGGCTGGGCCAGCGGGTGGTGATGCACGTGCGCGAATGCAGCGATAGGGAAATTCGGATTCCGTTGCACGTCGGTGAAAACCGGTCGCGCACCTGGGTGGTTTCTCGCACTGAAGAGGGCTTTCGGCTCAAGCACGATCACCGTCACGAAGACGGCAGCGAGGACGCGGTGACCTGGTATGGCGGGCATACCACCGACCCGGGCAGGAGCACCCGCCAGACCTTTCCGGTCGACGACTATTCAAAGGCACTGTTCCTGGCCAACGGGCTGGAAGCCTCGACCGCAAATTTCTGGAGCATGGAAATCCACGCCGCAGGGAAATTCGCCTACGAACTGGTGCGCCCGGGCCGGGCGTTTCGCGCCGAGTTCGATCTGACCGAACCGGTGGAGCCGCCACCGGCGCCCTGGGGGCATTAGTGGTCCTTCGACCTAACCCGAAATAATGGGCAGAAGGCCCAGTTGTTTGGCGAGGGTGGCTGCGGCTGTTTTCCTGTACCGGCATTGATCAAGCGGCCGATCCGGCTCAGTCGACACGTTCGGCACGCTGTTCGACGCCTCCCTGGTGCAGGACCACGGCGTCGACCTGCTTTTCGTCGTTGCGCTCGAAATGCAGTTCTGCATCCACGACTTTGAAGAAAAACACGTCCTCGCCGCGTGCGAAGATGGGGAAGAACGGTTGCCCGGTCAGCCGGGCCTCCAGCCCCGACTCGCCGCGGCGAATCGTGAAGCGCGCCCGGGGTGACAAGACATATTCCCCCGTATAGGCCTTGAGGGCTTCGGATGAAAGTTCCACCGCACGGCGCGACAAGACTTCGGCCTGATCGGCTACCTTCTTGGCCTGCTGTGTCATGCCGTTCTGAATCACCTCCACGGCGACGACGTTCCCGTCTTCGCGCAGGAAATGCAGGCTGGCATCGGCCACGTTCAGCGCGTACCAATCCTCGCCAACGGCCTCGAGGGACGCCGCCGGCTGGCCGCTGAGCTGCGTCATCAGCCCGAAATCGTTGGCATAGACGCCGATGCCGATCTGCGGCGTCAGGCGGTATTGGCCGGTCACCGCCGCGTCGAACGTGGTCGCCGGCGGCTCCGCGTCCTCGAAACCGAACCAGTCGCCGGCGATGTCGAGGGGATCGAGGTCGCCGGCCAGCAGCAGCGCCAGCGATTCGCCGGTTTCGGGACGAAACCCGAAGAAGCTGCGGTATCCGGACGTCCCGCCGTTGTGCCAGAAGACGGACCCATGGGCCGTGGAGGCCACGTGCCAGACCCGGGTGAGCTCGAACGGCCCGGCACCGGTTAGGACGACATCCAGGCCTGAATTCAGATCGTGCTCGAGGTCCTGAGACTTCGTGCCCAGATGGATCGCGCCCAGGCGCATCAGATCATCGGCCGAGCTCCACAGGGCACCGGCCCCCGCCAGCGCATCGAACGACCATGCAGTGGTCGTCTCGCCGCCGGAAAAGCCGGCGGCCGGTTCGGGTCCTGCCTCGAAGGCAGTATCGTCCAGTCCCAGCGGCCGGAGCACGCGCTCGACCAGCGCAGCTCGATAGTCTTCGCCGTGCACCCGCCCGAGCAGGTAGCCCAACAGCCCGACGCCGAAGTTGGAATAGGCATAGCCTTTGCCCAGTGGCTGACCCCGGCGAACCGAGGCCAGCGCCTGCAGCAATGCGGTCTCGTCGTAGCCGGCATACGGATCGACGGTGTTAGAGACGTTCAGATTGGGCGGCAGTCGCGGTAACCCGCTGGTGTGAGTCGCCAGTTCCATCAGCGTGATTTCGCCGACGGCCTCATTGGCGAATACGATCTCGTTCCCGATCAGGTCCGCCAGCG
>DATFJJ010000239.1:0-5710 GCA_035269245.1 Wenzhouxiangellaceae bacterium
GGCAGTTGTCTTCAGTACCAGCACAGTCGGAACGCGGTCCCCGCGGGGAAGGCGGCCCTGCCGGAACCGAAAGTTGAAGTAAAATCACAAAAACAGGGATACTTCGAGCTCTTGGACACATCCAGCATCATCAATCCGGACCTTCCAGCCATACGCCTGGAAGGCGTGCGCATGGTCCGCAGCGGTCAACTGGTGCTGGACGACTTCAATCTGGAAGTCCCGCCCGGCAAGGTCACGGCCATCATGGGGCCCAGCGGTTCGGGCAAGACCACCGTGCTCAAGTTGATCACCGGTCAGCTCAAGCCCGATGCCGGCCGTGTCTACATCGGCGACATCGACGTATGCGAGCTCAATCGCAACGAACTCAACGAGGTGCGCCGGCATGTCGGCGTGCTTCTGCAAAACGGCGCGCTGCTGACCGACATGACCTGCTTCGACAACGTGGCGCTGCCACTGCGCGAGCACACCGAGCTGCCGGAAAACCTGATCGAGAAGCTGGTTCTGCTCAAGCTCCAGGCGGTTGGTCTGCGAGGCGCGGCCCAGATGTATCCACAGCAGCTTTCCGGCGGCATGGTGCGTCGTGTCGCCACGGCCCGGGCGCTTGCGATGGATCCGGATTTGATGCTCTACGACGAGCCCTTCGCCGGACTGGACCCGATTTCGCTGGCAGCCATCGGACGCCTGATTCGCCAGATCAACCGCGTCATCGGCATCACCAGCCTGGTCATAACCCATGACGTGGCCGAAGTATCGAAGTTCGCCGACTACGCCTGCATCATGGCCAACGGCAAAGTGGTTGCCTGCGGCATTCCCGACCAGCTCGGCGCCGACGGCAACGAGATCATCCACCAGTTCCTCCAAGGTCTCCCCGATGGCCCGGTGCCGTTCCACTATCCGGCGCCCGATTTCGAGCAGCAGCTGCTGGCAAACGGAGAGAGCGAATGAGCACCGCGCCAGCACAAACCTGGATCGTGATGGCCGTTCGCCGGCTTGGCAATGCCGGGGTCTTTCTGCTCACCGCGCTGGGCGGGATGAAGTGCTCCTTCTTCCACGCCGGTGAGACAATGCGCCAGATCTACTACATCGGCGCTCGCTCGCTTGTCATCATCATGATGTCGGGCTTTTTCGTCGGCCTGGTCATGACGCTGCAGACCTACGACACACTGAATCGCTTCGGCGCGGGCGATTCGGTGAGTACGGTGCTGGGACTGGCGCTGTTCAAGGAACTGGGCCCCGTGCTCACCGCGATCCTCTTTGCCGGGCGCGCGGGTACTGCCGTGGCCGCCGAGATCGGGCTGATGCGCGCCACCGAGCAGATCGACGCACTGGACCTGATGGGCATAGATCCGATCGAGCGCATCGTGCAACCGCGCCTGCTGGCGGGTTTCATCGCCGTTCCGATCCTGACCCTGGTATTCAATTTCATGGCCCTGCTCGGTGGTGTCTTTTTCGCCATCGGCATGATGGGTATCGACCCGCTCACGTTCTGGGGCAACATGCAGAACAGCATCGGCCTGTGGGAAGATTTCGGCACCGGCATGCTCAAGGCCGTGGCCTTCGGTGTCATCGCAAGCTGGCTTGCAGTTTACTTCGGCTGGACCGCCAAGCCCACCAGCGAAGGCGTGGCCAAGGCCACCACGCACACCGTGATAGCCACGGCGATCTCCGTATTGCTGCTGGACTTCGTACTTTCAGCACTAATGTTGTAGTTTTCGAGGAATCCCTTTCGACATGAGTTCACCGCTATGAAATCATCCAATCAAGTTGAAATCGCCGCCGGAATATTCCTGCTGCTGGGCATCGCGGCGCTGATCTTCCTGGCGGTCGAAGCCACCGACTCCGGCGGAGTCAAGACCGGCGAGACCTACGAGGTCAATGCCTACTTCACCAACGTCGGCGGCCTCAAGCCCAAGGCGCCGGTGGCGATGGCAGGCGTGACGCTAGGCAGGGTCGCGTCGATAGAACTGGACCAGGAATCCCTCGAAGCGCGCGTGGTGATGAAGATCGACAGCCGCTTCGACGACCTGCCTTCCGACACCTCGGCCTCGGTGCTGACCTCCGGTATCCTGGGGGATCAGTACATTGGCCTCGAACCGGGCGGCGCGCCAGACCCGCTGGCCGATGGCGACCGCATCCTGCTGACCAATTCTGCAGTGGTGCTGGAGCAGCTGATCGGCCGTTACCTGTTCAACAGCGACGAGGGATCCGAATGACCCGTTTCAAAACACTCCTGGCCATTGCAGTGCTGCTGTTTTCGGCCGCCGCACTTGCGCAACAGGAACGCGGCCCGGTGGAAATCGTGCGCGAGACCACCAACGAGCTTTTCACGATGGTCGACGCAAACCGGGAAACCTACGAGAACGACATCCAGGCGCTGCGAGACGCAATCCGGCCCGTTCTGCTGGCCGAGGTCGATACGCTGTACTCGGGACGCCTGGTACTGGGGCGATCGGCGCGCGGCATGGAAAGCGCCAAGGTCGACGAATTCGCCAATGCGCTGAGCGATCTGCTGATTCGGCGCTATGCCGACGGGCTGCTCGATTTCCGCACTCGCGACCAGGTCGACATCATGCCGCTGGCCGGCGACAACACCGAGCGTATGACCCGGGTCAAGACCCGAGTCAGGCTCGAAAATGGCGATCAGGCGCCGGTCGACTACGTATTTCGCAAGACCGAGGACGGCTGGAAGATCTTCGACGTGATCGTCGAGGGCATTTCCTACGTCACGACATTCCGCAACCAGATCGGCGAAGCGATCCGTCAGGAAGGTTTCGATACAACGCTTGAAAAGCTCAAGCGCGGCGAGCTCAACATCGATGCCGATGGCTAGCCGCGAGTCTGAAGCGTTTCGGCTCGAGGGCCGTTTGACCGTCGACGAAGTGCCCACGGTATATCGGGAGCACCAGGACTGGGAAGAAGACGGCCCACCGGCTGTGGTCGATCTGTCCAGCCTGGAGGCTACCGACTCGAGTGCCGTGGCCCTGCTGCTCGAGTGGCTGAGCTGGGCGCGTGCGCACGACACCGAAATAAGTTTCGATAATCCGCCGGAGGCGCTGCGCACGATTGCCGGCCTTAGCCAGGTGGACATATTGCTTGGATGGAAGAAGGACGAATGAGATACAGAGCGCTTATCACCGCTGTGCTGGCATCCCTGCTGGCCGCCTGCGCCACGACCGCGCCGCCGCCCGAACAGCGTGATCCGGTTGATCCATGGGAACCCTACAACCGCAACATGTACCAGTTCAACCGCACGCTGGACAAGGCCATTATCCGGCCGGTTGCGATAGGTTACGAGAGAGTGGTTCCGGATCCGGTTGAAACCGGCATCACCAATTTCTTCGCCAACCTGCAATCGCTGCCAACGATTATCAACTTGACGCTGCAGGGCCGCCCGGCAGATACCGTCACGAGCATTGTGCGATTCACGATGAACTCCGTTTTCGGGCTGGCCGGCTTTTTCGACGTCGCAACCCGATCGGGGGTGCCGAAATACGATGAAGACCTTGGCCAGACGCTTGCTGTGTGGGGCTGGGAAGACTCGCGTTACTTCGTGATCCCATTCCTGGGGCCTTCCACGCTGCGTGACGGCCTTGCCCGGCCGGTGGATTCGTATGCCGACGTAGTGTGGCGTGAAGCTGTCAACGGCCGCGAATACGGCATCGCTGTGAATCTGATTCAGATGCGGGCAAACCTGCTGGGTCGGGAGGAGCAGCTCGAGGATGCGTTCGACGAGTATCTGTTCGTGCGCGATGCCTGGCTGCAGAACCGCGAGTTCAAGATCACCGGCGAATCCGCCACGCCGGACTACGACTCGTTCCTCGAGGACGACGATTGGGATGACAGCGTCCCGGAAGAGAATCCCGGGCAGTAGTCAACCCCTGGAAGCCCGCTTGCGTTCATGCTCCTTGAGCAGGCGCTTGCGCAGCCGGATATGCGCCGGGGTGATTTCCAGCAACTCATCGTCGGCCAGAAATTCCAGCGCCTGCTCCAGGCTCATGCGCACCGGCGGGGTAAGCAGCAGCGCGTCGTCCTTGCCGGCGGCGCGCACATTAGACAGTTTCTTGGCCTTGAGCGGATTGACCACGAGGTCATTCGCTCGGCTGTGCAGTCCGACGATCTGGCCCTCGTAGACTTCCTCACTCGGACCCACGAAGAGCTTGCCCCTGTCCTGAAGCGTGAACAGCGCGTAGGCATTGGTCGTACCCTGATCCATGCTGATCAGCGTGCCGTTCTGGCGCGCGGCAATGCGGTCGGTAGACGGACCCCAGTGATCGAAGACCCGGAAGAACAGGCCGGTTCCGGCGGTCATGGTGCGATAGATGCTCTGGAAGCCGATCAGGCCCCGTGCCGGCGCCATGTAGTCCAGTCGCACGCGGCCCTTGCCGTCGGGCTGCATGTTCTCAAGCTGCGCCTTGCGCTCGCCCATGGCCTGCATCACGGCGCCCTGATACTGTTCGTCCAGGTCCAGTACGACCTGCTCCCACGGCTCCATGGTCTCGCCGTCGACTTCACGCTTGCGCACTCTCGGACGCGAAACCGCGAGTTCATAGCCTTCGCGGCGCATGGTCTCGATCAGGACGGACAGATGGAGTTCGCCGCGGCCGGCGACATCGAACTGATCCGGGTTCTGCGTGTCGTTGACCTGCAGCGCCACATTGTGGCTGGCCTCCTGGAACAGCCGCGCGCGGATCTGCCGGCTGGTCAGGAACTTGCCGTCGCTGCCGGCAAACGGGGAGTCGTTGACCTGGAAGGTCATGTGGATGGTCGGCTCGTCGACGGTCAACGCCGGCAGGCCTTCCACCTTCGCCGGATCGCACAGCGTCTCGGAAATACCGATGTCGGCGATGCCGGAAATGCCGACGATGTCGCCGGCCTCGGCCGATTCCACTTCATCGCGGTGCAGGCCCTTGAAGCCAAGTACCTGCATCACCTTGCCGCTGCGCTTGTTTCCGTCGCGGTCCACGATGGCCAGGCTCTGGCCGGGCTTGACCCGTCCGCGGTTGATCCTGCCCACGCCGATCAGGCCGACGTAGCTGGAATAGTCCAGGCTGGAGATCTGCATCTGGAATGGCCCGGACGGGTCCACATTGGGCGCCGGCACGTGCTCGATCAGCGCCTCGAAAAGTGGGTCAAGGTTGCCCTCTGTCACGTCCGTGGTGAGCCCGGCGTAGCCGTTCAACGCCGAGGCGAAGATGATCGGAAATTCGAGTTGCTCGTCGGTCGCGCCCAGCTTGTCGAACAGGTGGAATGTCTGGTCGACCACCCAATCCGGGCGAGCGCCCGGCCGGTCGATCTTGTTGACCACGACAATCGGTCGGAAGCCCATGGCGAAAGCCTTCTGGGTCACGAACCGTGTCTGCGGCATCGGCCCGTCGACTGCGTCGACCAGCAGCAGCACCGAATCGACCATGGACAGCACGCGCTCGACCTCGCCACCGAAATCCGCGTGGCCTGGCGTATCGACTATGTTGATGCGGTAGTCATTCCAGGCGATCGCGGTGTTCTTGGACAGGATGGTGATCCCGCGTTCGCGCTCCTGGTCGTTGGAATCCATCACGCGCTCGGTCAGCTTCTCGTGCGCGGCAAACTCGCCGGACTGGCGCAGCAGCTGGTCGACCAGCGTGGTCTTGCCATGATCGACGTGGGCGATGATGGCGACGTTTCGGAGCTTCATGATGGGCGGGACCTGAATTGGAGGCGAGGCAGCCGG
>DATFJJ010000240.1:0-5594 GCA_035269245.1 Wenzhouxiangellaceae bacterium
ACCGTCATGCATGCTCATGAATTTCTCCCTGCCGATTTGCGGCTGGCTGCTGATGCTTCCCGCCCATTGTCTACGGGTCCAGGCGTTTGCGCAATTCCGTTTCCAGCCGTGCTGCCGTCTTGTCGCCGAGCGGCTCGCCGCTTTGCGTGGAAATGACGAACACGTCCTCCACGCGCTGCCCGAACGTCGCAACTCGCGCATCGTGGAGACGAATACCGGCGCCGAGCAGGCTTTCAGCGATCGCGGACAGCAGTCCGGGACGGTCGGTGGTGGCGATCTCCAGCCGTGTCGCGTCCTCGCCGTGGGTGAATTTGACCTCGGCACGACGCATGAAATGCCTCAGGCGGCGCGGAATCGGCCGGCCGGGAAGCGGACGGATATTGCGCTGTCCAAGCTGCTCGGACAGGGCCCGCTGTAGCCGGGCGGTATCGGATTCGTTCAGCGCGCGGGCATTCGCGTCCATGATCTGGAACAGATTCCAGCTGCGTGCATCCGACGTGGTCGCGACGCGGGCGGCCAGCACATTGAGTTCCATCCGGTCGAATTCGCGCGCCGTCAGCGCGAACAACCCGTCGAAGTCATTGGCGAAAACGAAAACCTCGGTAATTCCCTTGTGGACCAGGTTGCGGCAGGCCACCCGCGAAACGCCGGAATCGGCCAGTACCTGTTCCACGCTCCAGGCCAATTGATCTGCATCCAGACGCACGACGGCTTCGGCCGGTAGTCGCGCCAGCAGGGATTCGGCCGCATCGCCACTCTTGTCGCGTTCGGCCAGTATGGCCTTTGCTTCGTCGCATAGCTCTCGAGCAAGCTCAGCCTTGTCGTGAATCTCATCGGGGCCGGCCCGGAAATACTCCTCTGTGGCGACAAACAATTCCCGCAACAGCGAATCTTTCCAGGAATTCCAGAGCTTTGGCCGGGTTGCGGCAATATCGGCCACGGTCAGCACGAACAGATGCTCCAGACGGCGCATGGTACCGACCGCGGCGGCGAATTCATGAACGACTGCCGGGTCGGAGATGTCGCGCCGCTGCGCCGTCATCGACATCAGAAGGTGATTTTCGACCAGCCAGCAGACCAGGTCGCGGTCTTCTTCGGACACCTCCAGCGCATTGACGAACGCGCGCGCATCGTCGGCGCCGAGCTCGGAATGATCACCACCGCGACCCTTGGCTATGTCGTGGAATAGCGCTGCCAGGTATAGCACCTCGGGGCGTTCGATGCGCTGGAAGATCTTGACGGCGTTGGCGAACAGCTCCGGATACTTGTTGTTGGCGATCCGGCGCAGATTTCGAATCACGAACAGGATGTGCTGGTCGACGGTGTAGACATGAAAAAGGTCGAACTGCATGCGTCCGGTGATGCGTGCGAACGCCGGAATCAGCGCGGCCAGGATGCCGTAGCGGTTCATGCGCTCGAGCTGTGAATACACCCTGCGCTTGCGGCGAAGCAGCTCGAGGAACAGCGCGAGGTTGCCCGGGTCGCTTCGAAACTCTTCGTCGATCAGGTAGAGGTGCTCGCGAATCAGACGGATGGTCGAGGCGCGCACGCCCCGAATCTCGGGATTGTCGGCCAGCACCAGAAAGATGCGCAGCAACAAATCGGGCCGGCGGACGAAACTTTGCTCGTCGATGAGTTCCAGGTAGCCGTGACGCAGGTGGAAGTTGTCGTCGATGGTCGCCGAAGGCAGATGCTGGCGACCCGACAGCAGCTCTTCCTCGAAGATCTGAAGCATCTGCTCGTTGAGCCGCTCGACATGCATCACGGTGCGGTAGTAGCGCTGCATGAAGGCCTCGACCGCGCTATTGTCGTCCGGCGCCTCGAAGCCGAAGGTAGCTGCCAGTTTGCGCTGGTAGTCGAACAGCAGCCGCTCCTCGGCCCGTCCCGAAATCTCGTGCAGCGCCCAGCGGATCTCCCACAGGCGGTTGCGCGCCTTGACCAGTTCCTCGTGTTCACGCTCGGACAGGAAATCGTGCTCGACCAGGCCGTGGAGCGTCGAAGTACCGAAGTGGCGCTGCGCCACCCATGCGACCATCTGGATGTCGCGCAGTCCGCCCGGCCCGCTCTTGATGTCCGGCTCCAGGTTGTATACGGTGTCCTCGAACTGGTCGTGGCGCTCCTGTTGCTCCCCGGACTTGGCGGCGAAGAATTCATCCGCCGGCCAGAGCGCCGGCGCGTCGGTCGCTTCGCGCATCCGCTCATACAGCCTGCCGCCGCCGTCGATCAGCCGCGATTCCATCAGATTGGTGGCCACCGTGACGTCCGCACCGGCCTGCTCCACGCATTCGGCCACCGTGCGCACGCCGTGGCCGGGGTGCAGGTCGGCGTCCCACAGTGCACGGACGAAATCCTCGAGCGCTTCATCGGGACGATCTGTATCGTCGGGACACAGTATCAGCAGGTCGGCATCCGAATGCGGGTGCAGCTCGCCGCGTCCGAATCCGCCCACTGCAATCAGCTCCAATCCGGAGCCCTCGCCGACGGTACCGTTCCAGGCAGTCAGCACCAGTTGTTCGATGACCCAGGCGCGCGCCCGGACCAGGTCTCGAATATCGTTTTTGCGAGCGAACGCCGCAGCCAGCACCGAGTCTGCGTGCCGACGGGCTTCCGAAAGGCCGATCGACATACGCCCGGGCTCCGCCAGAAGCCCTTCCAGCGCATTGAGATCAAGGCAATTGCGCGAAGCGGGCGGCGCCAGGAGCCTGTCCTGAAGCCTGTCGATCAAAGCTCGTCGCCAGGCAACCTGGTCAGCACGTCCACGCCGTCTTGGGTGACGGCCATGGTGTGCTCCCACTGCGCCGACAGGCTCCTGTCCTTGGTAAGTACAGTCCAGCCGTCGGCCAGCAGACGGGTACCCGGCTTGCCGAGGTTGACCATGGGCTCGATGGTGAAAGTCATGCCGGGTTCCAGAACAACACCTCTCGCGGGCGTGCCGTAGTGCAGTACCTGCGGCGGCTCGTGAAAGCCGCGGCCGATGCCGTGGCCGCAGTATTCGCGGACCACCGAGCAGCGCTGACCCTCGGCGTATTTCTGGATGGCGTGGCCGATATCGCCCAGCGTGACCCCGGGGCGAACCATTTCGATGCCGGTCACCATGGCCCGATGAGCCACCTCGCAGACCCGGCGGGCCTTGATAGAAGGCTCGCCGACGTAGAACATCTTGCTGGTGTCGCCATGCCAGCCGTCCTGGATCACGGTCACGTCGATATTGACGATATCGCCGTCCTTCAGCGACCGATCGCCGGGAATGCCGTGGCACACGACGTGATTGACCGACGTACAGACGGATTTGGGGAACCCCCGATAATTCAAGGGGGCCGGGATGGCCTTGAGCTCATCGACGATGTAGGCGTGACAGATCTCGTCCAGCTTGCCGGTGGTGACGCCGGGCTCGACGTGGTCGGCGATCATCTTGAGGACGCTGCCTGCCTGATGACCGGCGATGCGCATGGCCTCGATCTCATCGACCGTCTTGAAGTGAATCCCGCGGGTCTCCGGGTTGGAATGCATCGTGGCAACTGCAGCTTCATTTGAGAGATCTCATTCTATCGCATAGACATCACCGCCGCCGCGGCCGCGGCGAACGGGAAAGCCCGTCACTTTTGAATCCGAACGATGCCCCGCTGGATCCGTTTCCCGTGACTTATGCCTCCTGGCCTATGCCTTCCGGCACTGGCCCGCTGATGTTGCAAATGTCACCATTTGCCGCAACATTCACCGCACTACGAATAGTTTCGAATCATGACCAAGCTCATCAAGATTGTCGCGCCTATCGCAATCCTGGTTTTCGCCGTCGCGGCAGCGATCTTGATCGGTCGTTCCGGTGAAGAGCCGGAGCGCGAGGCGCCGGTCCAGGCGGCCCTTCTTGTCGACGTCGTCGAACCCGAAATCAAGCGGGGCAGCTTCACCGTTCGAGCCCAGGGTACGGTGTCGCCGCGGATCCAGACCAGCCTGGTCTCGGAAGTGGCCGGGAAGGTCATTTCGATGTCCGAGGACTTCGTTGCCGGCGGCGTCTTTGCCGAAGGCACGGTGCTGGCACGGATCGACCCCAGCGACTATGAAACCGCGCTGCTGGCCGCGGAAGCCGAGTTGGCCGCCGCGCTGGCCACGCTGGCCGACGAGCAGGCGCGTTCAAATGCTGCACGCGAGGACTTCAGACGGCTTTATGCAGAATCCCGCGAGCCCTCCGATTTGCTGCTTCGCCTGCCCCAGGTCGCTCGCGCCAAGGCTGCGGTTCAGGCCCAGGAAGCCGCCGTGGAGCGCGCCCGACGCAACCTGGAACGGACTGGTATCACACTGCCCTTTGACGGCATGGTCCGCAGCCGTAGCGCCAATCTCGGCCAGTACGTCACCACAGGTACCGCGCTGGGCAGCGCGTTTTCGACCGATCGGGCCGAGATTCGGCTGCCGGTATCCGAAAACGACCTCGCCTTTCTCGATATTCCCCTGACCGAGCCCGGGAGCAATATCGACCGCCCGGTCACGCTGATCGGTTCGGTGGCGGGGCAACCGACGCGCTGGGATGCCCGCCTGGTACGAACCGAAGGGGTGGTCGACAGCAACACCCGGCTGACCTACCTCGTTGTCGAGATCCTGGACCCCTACGGCCTCGAGCCTGACGCCGACAAGCCGGCGCTGCCGATGGGCACCTTCGTCGAGGCCCAGATTCCCGGCCGCGACGCCAGTGGCCTGGTCTTGCTGCCCGCTGAAGCCCTTCACGACGGCAACCGGGTTTATCTGGCCGGTGAGGACGACAAACTGGAAATCCGGGAAGTCGAGATCGTGCGGGCCACGCCTCGCGAGGTCTACGTCAGCGGCCCGGTCGGCGCCGGCGACCGGGTGATCATCACCGCCATCCCCGCCCCGGTGCCCGGGCTGAAGCTCAACGTTCGCGAGACCGACCGGGCAGAGCCGCGATTGCGCATATTGCCTTCAGGCGACCTCGCCGCCAACCGCGGTGAAACCGAGGCGCCCGAAGCCAGCGGAGATGCACCATGATCGACCGCGGCTGGTACGGCAACATCATTGCCTGGTTCGCGCACAACTCGGTCGCGGCCAACCTGCTGATGCTTGCGCTGATCGTCGGCGGCGTCTATACCGCCATCACGATCACCAAGGAAGTCCAGCCGCGCATTGAGACGAACTATATCAATGTCAACGTGCCCTACCGGGGCGCGACACCCAAGGACGTCGAGGAAGGCGTTCTGATCAAGATCGAGGAAGCCATCCAGGACCTCGAGGGCATACGCTAGATCATTGCGACTGCGCGGGAAGGTTCCGGGACGGTGACCGTGGAGGTGGAGCCCGAATACGACGTGGTCGAAGTGCTCGACAACGTCAAGATTCGGGTCGATTCGATCCCCACCTTTCCGGCCGAGACCGAGCGCCCGACCTACAACCGGAGCACGTTTACCCAGGAAGTGATCTGGGTCAGCGTGTTCGGCGACGTCCCGGAGCGCACGCTCAAGGAAGTGGCGCGCCAGATGCGCGACGAGATCACCCAGCTGCCCTCGGTGACCCGCGCCGAGCTGGTCGGCGACCGGCCTTACGAAATCGCCATAGAGGTACGCGAGGAAACGCTCAGGGAGTACAAC
>DATFJJ010000241.1:0-3632 GCA_035269245.1 Wenzhouxiangellaceae bacterium
AGGAACTGGAAGAATTCCGGCGAATCCGGTTCCACACCTGCCTGCTGCAGTCCGGCGCGAATCACCGGCCCGAAGGTCTGGGAAGCTGCCAGCAGGTTGGCGATGCCACCGCCGGGCACCGAGAGAACGGCGTTGTTGACGGTCGGTTCCACGGCCAGGAAGCCTGTCCCGACGATCGAACCCAGCGACAGGCCGACGAAACTGATGTTGGAGCCGTCGAAGTCCGAAACGCCATCGCCGTTGATATCCATGAACGGCACGTTCAGCGCCAGCGTGGAGAGATCCACCTGGCCCTGGCGCAAGTTGTCGCGTGCGGTCAGCAGGCTCTGTAGGTTGATGAAGTAGGCACCGGACGAATCGATGTTGCCATCGGGGCCCGGCGCGCCGGAAGCGTTGTCCTGCAGGTCGAGATCGAAGGTACGCTCATTGGCGATCGGCCCGAACGGGGTGTTGTCCACGTACAGCGCCGCCAGCGGCTGAGTCGGATCCATCGGGTTGGTCTGGGTGATGCCGTGCAGGGGCAGGTCCATGGAGACGACCACAACACCGATCGAAGCCATCGTATCGGCAAGCGCGAGCGCCTGCGACCGGTTGCCTGTAATGCCGTGCTGGAAGATTACGACCGGCCAGCCGCCGGCCGGCTTGACCTGGCCCGAGAACTGGTTGGGCACGGTTACCAGGACAGGCACCGTCTGGCGATCGCGCTCGACCGGAATGGGGTTGGCCACCGTGACGTTGGTCGACGTCGGGTCCAGCCCGAGCTCATCGAAAGGCGGAATGTAGTTGCCGGGGGAAGCTTCCCAGAACTGATTCAGCGGTGCCGTCGGGTTCTCGGCACTCGGCACGCCCAGGAAATACGGAAGCTCGACGACGCCGATGAACAGGTTCGCGATCCCCGGCGAAGCGCCCGGCGGGAGCACGTCGGCGGTCGTCAGGCCGGTCGGCGCCAGGTTGGAGCTGGTTGCCGAAAGAGTGGAACGCACGACGTTGAGGACTGGCGTGATCGACTGGGTGGTCGCCGACCAGGAAAGCACGATGTCGTCACGCGCGATTCCGACAGCCTCGGCGGCTGCCTCCTGCGCATTGACCAACTGGCGCAGCGGCTCTAGCGCCTGCGCCGTCTCATTGTCGAGCAACGGCTCGGTGCTGACGCCACCCTCTGTCACCAGTGGATCGGTGCGCTTGGTCAGGAAGTACGTCTGTGACGGCGTTGCCGGATTGCCTTCGGCATCCTGGACCGCGTTGGTGACGACGGCCATGTAGCCGGTCATCTCTTCCAGCGGCCTTAAAGGCACGATCGCGACCGTTCGGCCGGAAGGGTCTGTGCCGGCCACCGTGGCGACGTAATCCTGGCCCGGAACGAGTTCGGTCACGACCTGCTGGACCGCGATGGTGCCGAATACGAATTGAACCTGGAACAAGCGGACCGAGTTACCCGGCGTGATGGTGGCCGGATCGACAGGGTCGGAGAAGGTAAACGTCCAGGGACTGACGGTGCTGAAGCCGTCCAGCGCGTTCAGCGCCACCTGTGGATCGCCGAAATCGGTCGGATCGGAAACGGGAATGTTGAGGGTCAGATCGCCACTGCCCGATAACAGCAAGTTGATCGGAAACGGCAAGACGCCGTTGGAAGGGTCGAAGTTCGCAGTGATGACGTCGGTGGTCGGGGTGCCGTCCGGATTATTCGTCGGCGGCGCCGGTTCCGAGCGAGGGGTACTGGAACTTCCTCCGCAACCTGCAAGGATGCTAACAACCAGCGCGAGCGCTGGAATCAGGCGGTACTTCATCAGATTTTCTCCCCGAAGCTAGGCTTGTCGGTCATTTTTAAGTTTGGTCACATCCGGTCAGCTACTTATGGCATCCGGACGGCCCGTCTATGATATGGACAGGCGTTGGCTAAATGCAAGCATACACATGGCCTGTGACCCTTGATTCGCGCAAACAAGACTACATCAATTCCCGATAGGGCGCAGCTTTTTTTGAAACTCGGCCCGGTGCAATCGCGACCGGCGCGGTTTAGACTCGCCAAAGTCGGAATATGATCGGCGCGCGACCGACCGGAGATCGCGCCGCGGACAACCCGTGTTGCCAAGCGAGTTCCGTCCGGGATCTGCGGTTCGGGAACGACGCCAAACAACAAGACCGACTAAAAGCATAAAACGATCACACCGAAGACTTCAGATTTGAAACCATCGACGCTTCGCAACGCAATCGGACCCGGCCTGCTGATGGCGGGCGCCGCGGTGGGCGTTTCACACCTGGTTCAATCCACCCGCGCCGGCGCCGAGTACGGACTGGCGCTGCTCGGGCTGGTGCTGGTCGGCTGCGCCCTCAAATACCCGTTCCTGGAATTCGGCCCGCGTTATGCCGCAGCGACCGGCGAGCACATGATCCGCGGTTACCAAAGACTCGGCAAGTGGCCGCTGGGGCTATTTCTCTTTCTGACCGTGACGACCATGTTCATCGTGCTGGCAAGCGTCACCATCGTGACGGCCGGACTGGCCGGCGCCCTGCTGGGACTGCAGATCTCGGTCGCGACGCTGGGCTTCTTCATATTGCTTGCCTGCGCCCTGATCCTAACGATCGGCAACTACCGCGGGCTGGATTTCCTGATGAAGATCATCATGGCCGTGCTTTCGCTGGCAACACTCGTCGCCGTGATTCTCGCCGCAGTCGAGAGGCCCGACTGGTCGGGGCTCTGGGCACCGCTCTCGCAATCGAACCTGCTGTCCGGCGCCGGCCTCGCCTTTGCCCTGGCCCTATTGGGCTGGATGCCGATTCCGCTGGACGCCGCGGCCTGGCATTCGCTATGGACGCTCGAGCGCGCCCGGGAAACCGGATCGCGTCCGAGCGTCGCGCACGCATCGGCCGATTTCCGGATCGGTTACATCGGGGCCGTAGTGCTTGCCGTGGCCTTCATGATGCTGGGCGCGCTTGTCATGCACGGCGATGAACTGGAGCTGGCCGGTTCGGCCGTCGGGTTTTCGACCCAGCTGATCACGATGTACACCGACTCGCTGGGGACGTGGGCCCGTCCACTCATCGCGTTTGCCGCCCTGGCGACAATGATGTCGACCACGCTGGCGGTCGCCGATGCTTATCCACGCGCCCTCCGCGCGGTCCTCGAACTGGGCGACCCGGACCCCGAGGCTCATGAGCGTAAACATCGTGCGCGTTATCTCGGTGGGATGCTGCTGACCATGCTGGGCGCCTGGCTCATCATTGCGCTATTCGGGCGGCAGTTTACGCTGCTGATCGATTTCACTACGACCGTCGCGTTCCTGACCGCCCCGATCATCGCCTGGCTGAACCTGAAATTGCTGACCGGTCCGCACACGCCACTCGAAGCCAGGCCGGGCCCGGTGCTTTGCTGGACCGCCTGGGCCGGTCTGGTATTTCTGACTCTGTTTTCGCTGATCTGGATCGCATGGCGCATTACGACTTATTAGCGTTCGACGACGCATACCGGAATTCCCTGAACCAATTGCACGATTCAGAATCGAAAGGCAGACGTGCAGCCCGTTTCGGTCCGGCCGAAATTGCGACGCGTTCGGTCAGCTGCAATCCACCAGTTGTAATACACTAGCTGCCACTCATGATCGGCCAGCATCGGCCGATTCTTAATCCAATAT
>DATFJJ010000242.1:0-3139 GCA_035269245.1 Wenzhouxiangellaceae bacterium
TTCTCGATCTCGTCACGCACGGCGTCCGCCAGGCGGGTCGAGTCGGTCACCAGTATTACCTGCGAGTCCGGACCGTGCTCGGCCTGGCTGAGCAGATCCACGGCCACCCACTGCGCATTTGCCGAGTCGTCGGCGATGACCAGTACTTCGGAAGGTCCCGCCGGCAGGTCCTGGGCCGCGCCGTTCACATCGGTGGCCACCTGGCGTTTGGCCTCGGCCACGAACCGGTTGCCCGGCCCGAACAATTTGGCGCAGGCCGGCACGCTTTCGGTCCCGTAGGCCATCGCGGCAATCGCCTGGGCGCCGCCCGCGATCAACACCTTGTCCAGACCCAGCTTGTTGGCAACAGCCAGCACCGCGTCGTCGGCGAGGCCATCGGCATTCGGCGGAGTGGCCAGGACGATTTCCTTGCATCCGGCAAGCAGTGCCGGAACCAGAAGCATCACCGCGGTGGACGGCAACGGCGCGCTGCCGGCCGGCACGTAGAGCCCGACGGGATCCAGCGCCAGGTAGCGCATGGAGCACGCCACGCCCGGCGCCGTTTCCACCGAATAGTCTTTCGGACGGCCGGCGGCGTGGAATGCCCGCACGGTCTCGATCGAACGGTCGACCGCCGCATCCAGATCCGGGTCCAGCCGGTCGTGGCCGGCGGTGTTCTGCCAAAGGGCCGGCGGCGTCACGCGATCGAACCGACGAGTATATTCGGATACGGCAGTATCGCCACGTTCCCGGACGTTGGTGACAATATCAGCGACAATACGCTGTAGTTCGGCACCGGATTCCATTTCGGGCCGGGCCAGAAGAGCGTCTTTTCCGGCGTCGTCAAGGTCGCCCCAATTCACGATTTTCATCGACTTCGACTCCTCAGGCCAGCATCTTTTCCACGGGCAGCACCAGGATCGCCGAGGCGCCAGCGGCCTTGAGTTCTTCCAGGTGTTCCCAGAACACCTGTTCGGTGCACAGCGCGTGTACGGCGACCCGATCCTGCTGGCTTTCCAGCGGCAGCACGGTGGGCGTTTCCGCGCCCGGCAGGATCGCGCTGATGCGCGACAGCGCCTCGCGCGGGGCGTGCAGCATCACGTACTTGGTCTCGGCCGCGCGCTGGACCCCGAGGACTCTCTGGACCAGCTTGTCCAGCAATGCTTCGCGTTCCGGCGGCAGAGTCGAATTGCCGCGATACAGCGCGGCCTGACTTTCGAGCACCGTAGTCACCGCGCGCAGGTGATTGGCGCGCAGCGTGGTCCCGGTGGACACCAGGTCGACGATAGCGTCGGCGGTGCCCAGGCTGGGCGCAATCTCGACCGCCCCATTGAGCGTGACGATATCGGCTTCAACGCCATTTTCGTGCAGCCATTTTCGGGTCAGGCGCGGGTAGCTGGTCGCGATACGCTGGCCGGCGAGCTGCTCGGGGCCGACATAGTCCACGCCTTCCGGCAGCGCGAGCATCAGCTTGCAATGGCCGAAGTCCAGCGGCGCGAGAATTTCGAGGTCGACTTCCGGCCGGCGCTTGCGTGCCTCCAGGACCTTTTCCACGGCCACGTTCTCGCCTACGATTCCAAGCTCGCAGACACCTTCGAGCAACAGCCTCGGGATGTCGTCGTCGCGCACCAGCAAGAGATCCACCGGCAGGTTACGGCCGTACCAGAAAAGCTTGTCCTTGCTACGGGCGAACTGCAGGCCTGATTTCTCCAACAGCTTGAGCGAGGTGTCCGAAAGGCGACCGGATTTCTGGATCGCGATCTTGATTCTGGGTTGATCTGCAGACATATTCATCGATCTCCTCTGGATTCCGGATCATTCTGTGCATCGCGCATCCGTCCTTCCTGAAGTCTTTGGATGGCCAGCTGGTATCCACCGTGGCCCATTTCCAGGAACCGCGCGACCCGCCCGATGGTGGTCACGCTGACGCCGGTACGGTCGTGAATCTCTCGGTAAGGCAAGCCGGCATCCAGCAGCTGGACCACGCGCCACCGGTCGACCAGCGCTTCCAGTTCGGCGGGCGTGGTGAGATCGCGCAAAAGCGCCCGGCATTCGTCGGCCGTTTCCATGGCCATGAAAGCCTCGGCCAGACTATTGCGCCCGGCGCGATTGGCCTTGAGGTGCTGCTTGTCAAGCTGCTTCATGAGTGGTCCCGTGACTTAATGTAATAGCGTGTTATTACAATAGCACATTATCACGGCAATGTGGAATAAAAGACGGTTTCGTCAGATGAATAAACGAGCGCCAGCGGGACTACCGAAGTGGCTGGCCGCCGGCGTCATGCCGACCCCGGCCGGTGAATACGCGGCAATCGGCACGTTCGGCCAGTGCATCCAGGGCTCGCCGGCCAGCCGTGTCTTCTTCGTTCGCAACGGTCTTGATCATGCCGGTATGGACAAGTCGAATCTGCGCGCGCTGTTGTGCCGCGCAAGCGACGCGCTCGGGGCCGGGGTCGACAGTTGATTTCGATCAAAGCCCAAAAGGATTGATCCATTAGATTGGAAGTTCAGGATTGTCTCGGCGCAAGCCATGGCGGCCAGACAAACGCCCACATCGGCAGGAGAGGCCGTTGAATGATTCGAACAAGGCTTCGGCGCGGCAACCAGACTCGAACGGAGCGGCAGTGACCGACGCGGCTCCAACAGAGTTCCCGACAGTCACGACCGACCAGGTACGCCATGCCTTCGAGACCGGCAGGTATCCGTACAGCAAGAAGCTCGGCCGCAGAGCCTACGAGGCCGAAAAAGCCGCACTTCAAGCCGAGCTGCTGAAAGTGCAGCTCTGGGCACAGGAAACCGGACAGCGATTCATCGTCCTGTTCGAGGGCCGCGACGCGGCCGGCAAGGGCGGAACGATCAAGCGTTTCACCGAGCACCTCAACCCGCGTTTCGCGCGCGTGGTGGCGCTGAACAAGCCCACCGATCGCGAGCGCAGCCAGTGGTATTTCCAGCGCTACGTCGAGCACCTGCCCAGCGCCGGCGAACTGGTGTTCTACGACCGGTCCTGGTACAACCGTGCCGGCGTCGAGCGGGTGATGGGCTTCTGCACGCCGGTCGAGTACCTGGAATTCATGCGCCAGGCCCCGGATTTCGAGCAGATGCTCGTGCGCTCGGGCATCCGGCTCTACAAGTACTGGTTCTCGGTCACGCAGGCCGAGCAG
>DATFJJ010000243.1:0-5355 GCA_035269245.1 Wenzhouxiangellaceae bacterium
GATCGTGGCGAAGGATTTTCGGCCGCGCCAGCGCAAATGGCTGTACCTGACCGGCGTGGCGCTTTTGGCGCTGATCGCCTTTTCGCAGTTCTACCTGGCCCGCGCCACGCTAAACGGACTGGTGGCCGGCCTGGCACTGGCGATGGGCTGGCTTGCGCTGACCGGCATCGGCTATCGCTCGCGGGCCATGCCATACACCTCGCCGGGATGGCGACTGACCGGTTTTTCGGTCGGCTGGCTGATGATTTCGCTCGCCTTCATCCCCCAGCAGTATTCGGAATTCGCGCACCAGCACCAACTCGAGCAGCCCACGCGTCAACTCGACGCCGCATCGTGGTGGGCGGACCAGTGGCAATCGCTGCCGGAATTGCGTTCCCGCATCGGCGGAGATGACCGCCAGCGTTTCGATGCGCAGTTCGCCATGGGGCGCGATACGCTCGAAAGCGCGCTGGCAGCGAACGGATGGACCAAGGCGCCCGGGCCATCGCTTGAATCATTGCGCGCGCTGTTCGGCGATTCCCCGGCGCCGAGGCGCCTGTTTCACCTTCGCCGGGATTTTGCCGGTCAGCCGGACGACCTGATCTGGCGCCGACTGCTGGACGACGGCAGGACCGTGCTGCTTCGCGCGTGGGATTCCGGCGCCCGCCTGGAACCGGGCGACAAGCCGGTATGGCTGGCGCAGGTGCGGCTGCTGGAGCCGGTCAGACGGCTGGGTCTGTTCAACACATGGCGCGAGATCGAAGAATCGGCTGGTACGGCGATCGACCGATTGCGTGGGATCGACGCCGACTGGCACTGGCGCCGCCCGGACGCGGCGTCACCGTGGCTGGTACGGCGTGCGGCGGACGCGGCGGCGGGGGGCACGCAACCGCACTGAAACGGTGACAATCAGTGCTCGGAGGGTTCTTCCGGCGTCTCTTCCAGCAGGACGCAAAGCGCGCGCAGACGCTCGTGCGGATCGCTCACGGCAAGCAGTTCCTGCGCGCTTTCGGATTCCAGCGGCAGCACCGATGCCAGCGCCATGCCCAGCGCGCTGGCATCGTCGGCATCGGCGTCGCTTATGTCGGCGAACGCCTGATGCTGCAGCAGCTCCCGGAGAATGTTCTGAAGTACCGCATGCTCAGGCTGAACCTGCAGACGGGGTTCGGCCGGCAGCCACTCGACTTCGCCGATGATCAGCCCGTCTTCGCGTGCTCGCGTGGCGCGGATCCGGAATCGACGACTGCCGCGCACCTCGATGCCCAGAAGGCCGTCTTCCAGCGTCGAGAAGTCCTCGATGACGGCTTCGGTGCCGATGGCGGCGTGGCGCGCCGGCTTGTTGTCGTCGGCCGGCGAGAAGTGCACCACGCCGAAGCCGGTGCCGTTCGCCGAGCACTCGCGGGTCATTTCCAGATAGCGCGACTCGAAAATCCGGAGCTGGGTCCGGGCGGCCGGAAACAGCACCAGCGGCAGTGGAAACAGCGGCAGCGACTCGGTCGCCGGGGAGTCGGTTCTTGGCTCGCGCATCAGGTGCCCTCCAGAAAGCGATGCGGCGCGTTGCCGAAACCGCGATTGCTCATGAATACCACGTAGTCGCCGGCGCGCGCTTCGGCTCTTATGTCGGTCAGCAGGTTGTCGACCTGGTGCCGGAACCGCCCGCCCGACTGGAGCTTGGCGAATACTGCCGTCGGATCCCATTCCAGCGCTTCGGTGGAATGCAGAAAGACGAAATCGGCGGGTGCCAGGGCCGGCGCGAGCTGGTCAAGATGATGGCCGGCGCGCATCGTGTTGCTTGCCGGTTGTAGCGCGACCAGAATGCGCGCGCCGCCCACGGATCGGCGCAGTCCTTCCAGCGTCAGGCGAATCGCGGTTGGATGGTGCGCAAAGTCGTCGTACACGTGCACGCCGCCGGTCTGCCCCAGGTATTCCATGCGTCGGGCGACGCCCTTGAACTCGGCCAGGGCCGCAAGCGCGTCACCGGGCTCCACACCTGCAACTGCTGCAGCCGCCACCGCGGCGGTTGCATTGAACGCGTTGTGGCGGCCGGTCAGCGGCCACTCCAGGGTACCCAGCGAAGATTCCTCGTGAAAGATTTCCAGCCGGCGCCCGGCCGGGTCGAGCAATTTCACCCGCCATTGGGCATCGGAATCCCCCTCCAGTCCGAACATGCAGGACTGGCTCCAGCACCCGCGCTCCAGTACGCGCTTGAGGCTGGCGTCGTGCTGGTTGACGATTACGCAGCCGTTGCCCGGGATGGTGCGCATCAGGTGGTGGAACTGGGTTTCGATCGCGGCCAGGTCCGGATAGATGTCGGCATGGTCGTACTCGAGGTTGTTCAGGATGGCCACCGACGGTCGGTAGTGCACGAACTTTGCGCGCTTGTCGAAAAAGGCCGTATCGTATTCATCGGCTTCGACCACGAACAGCTTCTTGCCCGCGCGCGCGCTGATGCCGAAATTGCCCGGGATACCGCCGATCAGAAATCCGGGTTTCAGGCCGGCATGTTCCAGGATCCAGGCCAGCATGCTCGCTGTGGTCGTCTTGCCGTGCGTGCCCGCCACTGCCAGAACACGTTTACCTGCAAGGTAGTTCTCACCAAGCCAGCGCGGACCGGAAATATAGTTGATGCCGTTGTTGAGTACGTGCTCGATGGCCGGATTGCCGCGGCTCAGCGCGTTGCCCACGATGACGACATCCGTCTGCTTCGGAATGTCACTGGCCGAGTAGCCTTCGGCAAGCCTGATGCCGAGTTCTTCAAGCTGCGTGCTCATTGGCGGATAGACGTTCTTGTCCTGCCCGGACACCGTGTGACCGTCGGCCCGTGCCAGCGCCGCGATGCCGCCCATGAAAGTGCCGCAGATACCGAGAATGTGGATATTCATGTTGTCAGGAGACTCCCGGGCTCCCCATGGCCTGAAAGACCAGCAATTGAACGAACAAAATTAACACAGCAATCGTCAACCCGCCTGCGAACGGGCAGTTCAATGCGCTGCGCCAGATATGGCCGTCCACCGCCAGACTCCAGAACAGCGCGACCAGCGCCAGCATCACCAGCGGTGCCGGAAGCGGCGGGGTGGAAAACCACAGCGGGAGGTTGACCAGACTGATCAGTGCGCCGGTGCCGAACAGGGCAGCAACGGTCTGGTTGAAGCGAGCCGTGGCCCGCCGCAGGCCGAGGATCGAGCCGGCTGCAATCAGCGGCACCACGATCGAGACGAACAGGTCGGAAAAGCCGGCCGTCCGCTCGTCGGCCAGCCCCGAGATCACTACGATGCAGGTGTACAGTGCGATCGAAATCGTTGGCGCCGCAACGCCGCCCGGCAGGTCCTGCGGGCCGGCGCGCAGCAGCGCAATGCGCCAGATCGTCTCAAGAAAGCGGAGCATGGTTCCGACGCGCTTCGCGATTTTCAGCGGGCGCCCGCCGGTGACCTCTGGATTCACCGCCGGGCTGATCCGTGTGGCTCGTTCCGTGGCTGTTCACGCAAAGGTTTCCTGGATGAAGAAGCGATATCATGACGCCTCCGTGCACCACGCCGAGTGAACCCATGAATCCGGCCGAATCCGCCGACAGACTGCTGGACGTCACCGGTCTGCTGTGCCCGGAACCGGTGTTCCGGACGCGATGTGCGCTGGCCGAAATGGAGGCCGGGCAACTGCTGCAGGTCAGCGCGGACGATCCGCTGGTGGAACTCGACATGAAGGTATTCTGCCAGCGCACCGGCCACAGCATGGTCTGGAGTGCGCGAATTGGTGGGTACTGGAGTTTTCTGCTCCGCAAGGCCTGATCTGGGCATCGGCGCGACACCGATTCCCGTGCGAGAGTTCTGGGGTGACGCGCCCGGCCTGCCGCGCCGTTGATATCAGTCGTCGCTATCAGCCGTCCAGCATGTCGCGCATGCGCTGGTTGACTTCTTCGACCGAGCCCATTCCGTCGACTTCCCGCAGCTGGCCGCGTTTCGCGTAGTGCCCGGCCACCGGCGCTGTCTGCTTGGCGTAAACGCGCAGGCGGTTGCGGATCACGTCTTCGGTATCGTCCGAGCGGCCTTCCTCGATGGCGCGCTTGGAGAGGCGATCGACGATTTCGCTTTCGTTGACGGTGACCGAGACGGCGATGTCCACCGGCTGCCCAATACGCTCCAGCACCGAATCCAGTGCCTCGGCCTGTACCAGGTTGCGCGGATATCCATCGAGAATGAAACCGCGGGCCACGTCGGGCTGACCGAGCCGTTCCTCGATCAGGCCCAGCATGAGGTCGTCCGGCACCAGCTCGCCGGCATCCATGAAGGATTTGGCCTTTTTTCCGAGGTCCGTCTGCTGCTCGACGGCTTCGCGTAGAAGTACGCCGGTGGAGATATGAGCGACGCCGAGCTGATCGCGGAGCAGGGCGGCCTGAGTCCCTTTGCCGGAGCCGGGCGGACCAAGTATTACGATTCGCATGATTTTCGGGATCGAGATCGTTGACTGGACAAGCGTATAAAAGTAACTCGCGCGGCCCGAAGTGTCAAATATTTGACTGCGCGCGAATTAGGCGCGGTCGTCACCGGTAAATTGTTTTATCCTTATACGAAGATTTTTCCTGCGAGATTTCTCTCGTCAGGTTTCTCTGTGGGCCAGCAAACTTTCGATTCGGGATCATGGCAGCCAACAACATTCTCTACGCCCAGTCCGGCGGCGTCACGCCGGTCATAAATGCAACCGCAGCTTCGGTAATCGAAACCGCACGCGGGTACGCAAACCGTATCGGCCGCGTCTTTGCTGCCGCCGACGGCATCATCGGCGCACTCGAAGAGCGGCTGATCGACACCTCCAGCCTCAGCGAAGCGGATCTGCGGGCCCTGGCGCAGACACCAGGCGGCGTTTTCGGTTCCTGCCGTTACAAGCTCAAGTCGATGGAGGAAAATCGTCGCGAATACAAGCGGTTGATCGAGGTTCTGGACGCGCACGGCATCGGCACGTTCTTCTACAACGGCGGCAACGATTCGGCCGACACCGCCAACAAAGTCGCGAAGATGGCCGAAGAACTCGGCTATCCGCTCAATGCGATCGGCATCCCGAAGACCATCGACAACGATCTTGCGGTCACGGACAACTGTCCCGGTTTCGGTTCGGTGGCCAAGTACGTGGCGGTTTCCATCATGGAAGCCAGTCTGGACGTGATGTCGATGTCGTCCAGTTCCACCAAGGTGTTCATCATGGAAGTGATGGGCCGGCACGCCGGCTGGATCGCGGCCGCCGCCGGACTGGCCCGCCGCGAGGCGCATGACCCGCCGCAGATCATCCTGTTTCCCGAAGTGGCTTTCGACGAGGAAAAATTCCTGGCCGCGGTCGACGAGTCGGTCGAGCGTCACGGGTACTGCTCCGTCGTGGTCTCCGAGG
>DATFJJ010000244.1:0-3382 GCA_035269245.1 Wenzhouxiangellaceae bacterium
CGCGGGGATGACGTCTTCGCCGGCGCGCACGGCCAGTTCATCGCCGGTTTGAAGGAAACGGTAGTAGGCCAAGGGAGCGCGCGCGACGACCTCGAGATCGTTCGGGTTGTAGATGCGCATGATCTGCGTACCGGTGGCCACGCGCTCGCCGGCCTGCACCAGCCGCTGCGCCACGACGCCGGGAAACGGTGCGCGGATTCGGGTGCGTTCGATCTGATCGGCCACCTGCGCCAGCCGGCTGCGGGCCACGCGCAGACCGCTTTGCGCAACGTCGCGCTCGGAGCGGGTCTGGTCGATCTGGGTGCGCGAGGCCAGATTGCTCTCGGCGAGGCTCTGGTAGCGCGCAAGTTCGGCGTCGAGAAACTTCAGCCGCGCCTGGACGCTGGAAATTTCGGCTTCCAGTTCTTCGGCACGCAACTGAAGCCGAGTGTCCTCGATGCGGGCCAGCACGTCATCGGCGGCGAATCGTTCTCCGACTTCCGCGATTTCCAGCAGTCGGCCTTCGACCTCTGCCGAGAGAAAGGCATCGGAGCGCGACAGCACGGTGCCTGCAACCTGCATGGTCGGCGCCATGGCCACCAGGCGAGCCTGGTCCACTTCGACCGGCGCGGCCTGGCCGAACTGGGCGAAAGCAGCTCCAGGCAGAAACAATGCTGTCGCCAGCAGTGCAATAACAATCCTGTTCATGCGTATTGTTCCCGTCCGGTGCTCGCCGCTGACTCTTGCGACGCCACTTTTTCTTCGTTCATTCTCAGCAGACTCGGCAGCAGAATCAAGGTGAATAAAGTACTGACCGCCATGCCGCCGACGATGACCGCCGCCAGCCCGCGATAAAGTTCGGTTCCCGCCCCCGGCAGCAGCAGCAGCGGCAGCATGCCGAACAGGCTGGTGAACGTGCTCATCAGAATTGGCCGCAATCTTAGCCCAACGGCCTGGCGCACGGCTTCCCGGCGGCCTCTTCCCGCCCGCTCTTCGTCACGGGCACGGTACACCAGCAGGATAGCGTTGTTGACCACCAGCCCGAGCAGTATCACGAAGCCGATCATCGTCAGCATGTCCATCGCCTGACCGTAGACCAGGTCGACCGCACGCAGGCCGAGGACGCCGCCGACCGTCGCCATAGGCAGCGTCATGATGACCAGCAGTGAATCCTTGAACGAGCGGAACAGCGCCGAGATCAGCAGATACAGGATCACGATGGCCAGTACGAAGCTGCCGGCCAGGCTTCTGAGCGTTTCGCCGAGCGCCTCGGCGGTGCCGCGGTAGGCGATGACGCCGTCCGGCGGCAGTACCGCGCGCATGGCCGGCTCAGCTTCGTTGCGCAGCAGTTCGATGGCCGTTTCCATCGGCATGCCCGACGGCGGCGTGACCTGCAGCGTGAGCGTGCGGCTGCGGTCCACGCGACGGATCTCGTTGGGTCCGGCGGTTCGTTCCAGCGTCACCAGCTCGCCCAGCGTGACGATCTCGCCGGTGGGGGAGGCCAGCGGGGTGGCCATGAGCTGTTCGGGATTCTCCCAGCGCTCGCCCCGGAGGATCACGTCCAGGCGCTTGTCGCCGTCGAAATACTCACCGAGGAAGGCGCCGCTGCCCATCGCCCGGATCATGGTCGCCACGTCGCCCCTCGTCCAGCCGAGTTCGGCGATGCGCCGGTCGTCGGGCTTCATGCGCAGCTCGGGTTCGGCGAGTTCCAGGCTGGGCTGGGGCCGCACGTTGGCGTCGGGCATCAGCTGGGAAATGGCGCCGTATCCGGCGCGGCCGGCTTCCAGCAGGCCTTCGAAATCCCCGGCCTGGAGGTCGACATCGATACGTCTGCCACCGCGACCGCCGAAGATCGCCCGCCGGGTGGCCCGGCCGAAAGTATCGGGAAAGCCGGCCAGGATTTCACTATTGAGGATCTGGATCATCTCTCCGGACCGGCTCTCGTCTTCGGTACGGACACCGATGAACGCGCCGGAGCCGAAGGTGCCCAGAAACGTGTTCCTGAGCTTCGGCTGCTTCTCGCCGTCCAGGTAAGGCTTCAGACGCGCGTTGATCACGTCGACGAGTTCTTCCTGAACGGTATCCGGGCCCATGCCCGGCGGCGCCAGCAGGAATGCCGAAACCAGGTTGCGCTGGCCCTCGGGCAGGTAGTCGGCTGGCGGCAACAGGAATGCGCCGATGGCCAGCGGCACGCCGATCAGCCCCGCGATCCAGCTGATTCGGCGCTTGCGCGTTTCGGTCAGTTTCATCACGTAATCGGCGGCGTTTCGCCACCAGTGAACGTGCCGGTCGTCCATGGCGCGATCGCCGAGCAACCGCCAGCTGGCCGCCGGCAGCACGATGATGGCGACGAAAAGCGAGCAGATGATGGCCGCCGAGATCACCACCGCGAGATCACCGAACAGCTGGCCGGCCTCGTCCTGAAGGAAGAACACCGGCAGGAAGATCGCGACCGTGGTGGCCGTCGACGCCACCAGCGCCCCCCAGACCTGGCCGGCGCCCCGATCTGCGGCCTCGAATCCGTCGCGGCCCTGCTCGCGCTGACGCACGATGTTTTCCAGCACGACAATCGCCGCATCCAGCACCATGCCGGTGGCAAACGCCAGACCGGCCATCGAGATCACGTTCAGCGACATGCCGAGCGCGTTGAGCACCATGAACGAAAAGCACAGGCACAGCGGAATCGACAGGGCCACCATCATGGTCGCGCGGTAGCGTCGGAAGAACCACCACAGAACGCCGACGGCGAGCAGCATGCCGATCATGAGATTGGTCACGACCATGCGGACCGACTGCTTGATGTAGATCGTGTCGTCGGAGGACTGGTTCATCTGCAGTCCGGCCGGGTCCAGGTGCGTTCGCTGCAGTTCGGCGACGGCCGCCTTGACCTCGTTCATCACGCTCAGGATATTGACGCCCGGCTCGGCCACGACGTTCATCATGATCGACGGCTCGGTGTTCTGCGTCATGCCGCCGGACGAATCGCGCATGACCCGATCGATCGAGGCGACGTCGCCCAGGTACACCGGCCGGCCGTCGCGCCATTCCAGGACCAGGCTTTCGAGGTCGGGAATCTCGTACTGGCCGGCGAATCGCAAGGTGTATTGCCGCTTGCCCACCTCCTCGAAACCAGCCGATACATCGGCGTTCTGGCCGAGCTGCCGGCCGATCCGGGCCAGGTCGACGCCGATCGACGCGGCCTGGAACGGATCGAACTCGATACGCACTTCGAACGGCCGACCGCCGCGCGGCGTGGCCGAGGCCACGCCGGCGATCCGCTCGATACGCTCCTGCACAACGTCTTCGACGAAGTCCTGGTATTCGATGATGGGCCGGTTGTTGCCTTCGGCGGGAATGATGCCGAACCAGGCCATGGTGTCGCCGAACTGATCCGAGCCCACGC
>DATFJJ010000245.1:0-3978 GCA_035269245.1 Wenzhouxiangellaceae bacterium
TCGATCAGCTGGTGGAAAACGACCTGGTGAGGGATCCCGCCGACCTTTACCGACTCGACGCCGAAACGCTGGCCGGCCTCGAGCGCATGGGTGAGAAATCCGCGACCAACCTCGTGTCGGCCATCGACGCCAGCAGGAAAGTGTCTCTGGGACGCCTGCTGTTCGCGCTCGGGATCCGAGAGGTTGGAGAAGTCAGCGCCGGCGCGCTCGCGCGCCACTTCCGCGATCTCGATGCGCTGATGGACGCCGATGTCGAGTCGCTCGAGGCGATCCGGGATGTCGGGCCCGTGGTCGCCAGGCACATCCGCGAGTTCTTCGACGAACAGCGTAACCGCGAAGTGATTGCCGACCTGCTGGAAAACGGCGTCGAATGGCATGTCGAGCAGGCGCCGGAGCCCGAAGAACAGCCGCTGAAGGGCTGTACCTACGTGCTTACCGGCTCGCTCGAGAAACTGACCCGGTCGGAAGCGAAGTCCCGGCTCGAAAAACTGGGCGCCCGGGTCACCGGCAGCGTTTCGAAAAGCACCACTGCAGTCATTGCCGGCAGCGATCCGGGTTCGAAGCTGGACAAGGCACGGGAAGCTGACGTTGCCGTACTCGACGAAGCCGGACTGGCGGCGCTCTTGGCGTCCGGCGACGATTGAAATCGCAATCGACGCGGGATTTTCCGTGTTCACCATCCGGGCGTTTCGGATGATTCCGGTTACCTGCCGATTGATCCCGATCAGAAATCGGGATCGGGGTCGGCGTTAGAATCGGGATGGAGACCCGCGGCAGCCTTGAGGAGAATGAAATGTCAATAGCCAAGGAAATCCTGGTACCGGTCGATGGATCGGAAAATTCTCTGCGCGCAGTGCGTTACGCGCTTGGGCTTGCCGGCGCGCTCGGTGCCCGCATTCGCCTGTTCTACGTGTTTCCGGTTTCGTCCGTGGAAATCATCGGCATGGCCGGCATGAGCCGCGACGACATCGAGCACGCGGCCCAGGCCGCGGCCCAGCGGGTCTTCGACCAACTGCACGCCGATATCGGTGAAACCGAGGTCAAGCTCGTCGATGAAACGTCCATCGGTGACCCTGCCGAGGAAATCATCCGCTGCACTGAAGATGATCACGAACTGCTGGTGATTCTGGGAAGGCGAGGACTGTCGAGAATCCAGAGCCTGCTGCTGGGCAGCGTTTCCGAGAAGGTCGTAAGGCACGCGCACAGCCCGGTCACGATCGTCGTCTAGCCGGGAAGCCCTGCAAACCAGCTGCGCGGGTGCCTGACAGCGTCCGGCGGATTTCAGGCGTAGCGGGTTGGATCGGGCAGGCCGGCATCGCTGAAGCCCGCGCGCCGAATGGCGCAGGAATCGCAGCGGCCGCATGCGCGGCCCTGCGCATCGGCCCGGTAGCAGGATACGGTCATCCCGTAATCCACACCCAGTTCGGTACCCAACCCAATGATTTCGGCCTTGGTCAGGTGAATCAGGGGCGTGATGATTTCAACCGATTTGCCCTCGACGCCGCGCTTGGTCGCAACACGGGCCAGATCCTGGAAGGCGGCGATGAACTGCGGCCGACAGTCGGGATACCCGGAATAATCGACGGCGTTGACGCCGATGTGGATCTCGTCGGCGTCCAGCGTCTCTGCCAGCCCGAGCGCGATCGACAGCATCACGGTATTGCGCGCCGGCACGTAGGTGACCGGAATGCCCGCGGCGCCTGCCTCGGGCACTTCGATGTCGTCGGTCAAGGCAGAGCCACCGATTGCGCGCAGGTCGCTCGAAACACTGCGGTGGGAAACCGCGCCCATGGCAGTCGAAACGGCTTCCGCGGCGTCCAGTTCGGCTCGATGGCGCTGGCCGTAATCAAGCGCCAGAGTGTGACATTTCAGCCCGCGTTCGACGGCCACAGCCAGCGTGGTGGCCGAATCCAGGCCGCCGGACAGCAGTACGACGGCTTCGGGCCCGGCGGTTTCAGTCACGTGTCGATTCAATCAAAAGGCCACAGCCGGCTGAGCAGCCCCTCGCGCTTGTCGTCGTCCATCAGATCGGCGTAGCTGTTTTCAAGTACGTCGCGCGTGTCCACGGCGAGTTCCGGCATATTCAGCTTCTCGTACGCCCGCGCCATCAGCTTCAGGGCGTCGATGGTGGCCGGAGCACCGGGATAGTTCTCGATCACGTAGCGAGCCCGGTTCAGCGCGGCGATCCAGGCCTTGCGCCGTTCGTAATATTCGCCCACCTGCACCTCGTACTCGGCCATGATGTTGCGAAGAAATACCATGCGCTGTCTGGCGTCGGCCACGTATCGGCTTTCCGGGTGGCGCCGGATCAGTTCCTGAAAGTCGCGGAATGACTGGTGCGCCGCTTGCTGATCGCGATCGGATGCACGGCCCGGAAGCATCCTGCGCAGGAAGCCCATGGTCTCGTCGTAGTTGACAAGCCCCTTCAGATACCAGGCGTAGTCGACATTCGGGTGGGTCGGGTAGGTGCGCAGGAAACGGTTCAGCGACTCGATGGCCGCGTCGTTCGCACCGCCCTTGTACTGGGCGAATGCCATGTCCAGCATGGCCTGTTCTGCATGGCGACCGAATGGGTATCGGATCGTCAGGTCGCGATACAGCCGCACGGCCTGGGGGTAGTTCTGCGCGTTCAGGGCCCGGCTGGCCCGGTCGTAGAGCTCTTCCGCGCTGGGCCCGTCTTCATCGCGCTTGTCGTTGCCGCCGCAGCCCTGTAGTCCCAGCATGAGCAGCAAAAGAATCATCGAAATTGTTCGCATCGCAGTAGAATCCGACGTGTGAGACACGCAATGATAAACGCTGAGCGGTTAAAACTGCATTCTGTCGACGGCCGCAGGTGGCGATCGTGAGCCGGAACCTCGAAGTGCGCCATTCGTGGACGGTCGATCCGGCCCGTGCAGATCAGCGCGTGGACCAGGCGGCGGCCGCGATCTGGCCGGATTATTCCCGCAGCCGACTGGCTGGCTGGATCCGCTCGGGTGAACTGCGCGTCGACGGCCGGACCGTGAAACCCAATTTTCGGGTCACGCCCGGCCAAGAGCTGCAACTGACTGCGGTGCTGGAGCGCCACGATAGCAATCCGGAGCCCGAAGCCATGCGCCTGGCGGTTCTGTTCGAGGATCCGGACCTGCTTGTCATCGACAAACCAGCGGGCCTGGTGGTCCATCCGGGTTCGGGAAATACAGACGGCACGCTGGTCAACGGACTGCTTCATTTCGACCCGGAGCTTGCGACGCTGCCGCGCGCGGGACTGGTGCATCGTCTCGACAAGGACACCTCCGGCTGCCTGGTCGTGGCTCGGACGGCGCGGGCGCACACCTACCTCGTGCAGGCCTTGAAGCGGCGCGAGATCCAGAGGCATTACCAGGCTCTGGTATGGGGCCACATGATCGCAGGCGGTCACGTCGACGCGCCCCTGGGCCGTCATCCGGTTGACAGAAGGCGCCAGATCGTGCGCGACGATGGTCGTCGCGCGGTGACCCATTATCGAGTCAACCGACACCTGGCCGGCGCGACGCTGCTGGATCTGAAGCTCGAGACCGGCAGAACTCACCAGATCCGCGTCCACATGCAACACGCCGGATTTCCGCTTGTCGGCGACCCGATGTACGGTCGAAAGGGCAGTCCTTCGGGCCTCACGGATGCCCAGCGCGCGGCATGGCGGACGTTTCCGCGCCAGGCCCTGCACGCGGTCCGACTGGTGCTGAAACATCCGGTGAGCGGGGCCGACATCGATGTCGTCTCGCCGATGCCGGACGACGTGGCCGGGCTGATCGAAATTCTCCAGGCTCCCGGCGACCTCGAGGTCGGATGAACGCCGAAGATTACTTCATTTCCGCGCCGTTCCAGCGACCTGTTCGGGGTTTCTGCACGACGCGGTTCGGCGGCGTCAGCGCTCCGCCGTTCGATTCATTCAATCTCGGCGCGGCAAGCGGAGACGATCCGAACCGGGTGGCCGAGAATCGACGCCTGTTGCGCAAG
>DATFJJ010000246.1:0-3286 GCA_035269245.1 Wenzhouxiangellaceae bacterium
GCGGGGGTGGACTGGATCACCAGCCAGGTTATTGAAAACCAGCATCCCGCGGTGGCCAGCATGAGCCTTTCCAGCAGTCCCTCCCTGGTGCTCGACAACGCGATCCGCACATCAATAGCAGCGGGCGTCACATACGTGGCCGCAGCCGGCAACAGCGGTGATTCGGCATGCTTCTATTCCCCGGCCCGCATCGACGAAGTGGTCACCGTGGGTGCGATCACCATGGACGACACCCGCATGTCCAACTCCAACTTCGGTGACTGCGTCGACATATACGCGCCCGGCGATCGCATCGTCTCGACCTTCAACCGCAGCGACAGCGACTCGGCAAGCATGTCGGGAACATCCATGGCCGCACCGCATGTCGCTGGGACGGCGGCACTTCTGCTCGCGCAGAACCCCGATGCAAGTCCTGCCGAGGTGGCGGAAGAGATCATCGCGCAGGCCAGCTCGTTCATTGACGAGTTCGGTGTCGACGGCACAAGCCCGCTGGTCTATTCGATGATCGAAGTCGATAGCGGCCCGGCCGACGGCGGGCTCGAATTCACGTCCGAATGCAACCCGCGCAGCAGGCGCTGCGTGTTCAACGCAACGCTTCCCGCCGAAAGCGGAACGGTCGAGCGCTATTACTGGGACTTCGGCGACGGCTCTACATTCGACCACAAACGGCCAATCGCCCGCCACGGCTTCCGTGACGAATCCGGATCTGTGTCGATAATCCTCGCGGTGGAAATCACCGGCGGCGGCAGCTTCATGACAAGCCAGGAGGTCGCGTTGCCCTTCTGACGGTTCCCACCCCGGTCACCAGGGCTTCAGGCCCGGGCTAGAGGTTCTTTTCCAGGGCAATGGCTGGCTCCGGACAAGATGACCCTCTGCCCGGGCCGTTTTATCGTCGATCGGGGCTCCTCAGCCGGATTTGAATTATGATGACGTCGAATTAACGATGATTCGACGGCATGATGACCGAATCCAGAGAAGAAACAGGGGTGACGGGGCGCGACGGCAACGACGATACGCCTTCGACCGCCTCGCCCGGCGAACCGCGCGACCATGCGCAGCTTTACCGGCTCCTGGCCGACAATGCGCGCGAAATGGTCTCGCGCCATACCGCCGATCTGACCTTTCTTTACGCTTCCCCGGCGGCCAGCCGGGTCATCGGATATCCGCCGAACCACCTGATCGGCCATCGACTGGACGATCTGGCTCACCCGGACGACCTCTCTTCCGTGCTTTCCACGTTCGCGCTGGCTCGCGACACCAGGGAAGACTCGAGCACGGTCTTCCGCTGCCGCGCGCCCGACCAGCAATGGCGCTGGTGCGAGGTCGTGTGTCGTGGCGTGCTCGACGAGGCCACGGGCGTCGAAGAAATCCATGCGTCGATTCGCGACGTTACCCGATACAAGCAGATCGAGAAGGCCATCGAGCGCGTCGCCAAGGAATGGCGAGGCACGTTCGATTCAGCCCAGGACGCCATTCTGATGCTGGATCGGCAGGCCAACATCATCCGCGTCAACATCGCAACACTGCGACTCCTTGAATGCGAATTCCGGGACCTGATCGGCAGACCGCTGGCTGAAATCACGCGTGACAGGCTACAGCTGGACGATCCTTTCCAGGTTCGTCAGGTATGGTCCGGAAAATCGCAGGTTCGCACCGACCTCGAACTCGGAAAAAAATCGATCTGGCTGCGATCCACGGTAGACCCGATCAAGGCCGAGGACGGCAGGCTCGAAGGCGCAGTCGTTATCATCGCGGACATCACGACCGAAAAACAGGCGGAAATGACGCTTCTGAAGACGCTCGAGGAGGTTCGGGAGCTCTCGTCCCATCTCCAGACCGTGCGCGAAGAGGAACGGCGCTCGATCGCTCGCGAGGTTCACGACGAACTGGGCCATGCACTGACCGCGCTGAAGATGGATATCGCCTGGCTGGTCAAACACGTTCCCGACGAAGATGGGGAAATCCGCAGTCGGGGCGCGGAACTCACCGGTCTGGTCGACCAGACCATTGCTTCGATGCGCAGAATCGTCTCTCGGTTGCGTCCACCCGTACTCGACGATCTCGGCCTGGACGCCGCACTGGAATGGCTCACGTCGGACTTTCAGCGCTACAGCGGCGTCGCAGCCGAAATCGAACTCGCGGATTTGCCCAGCCGTTTCCGCGGCACAGAGGCCAGCTGCATCTTCCGGATCGTGCAGGAAGCCCTCACCAACGTTTCCAAGCATGCGGCGGCAAGTCGTGTATCGATTCGCGGTGGCATGGATGGCGATTCATATCGACTGGTGATCCGGGACGATGGTCAGGGTTTCGATCTCGACGGCCCGGCGCACAGGACGGGGTTCGGCCTGCTGGGAATCGGCGAGCGCGTGCGTGAACTCGAAGGAGCGATGGAAATGGACTCGCTGCCGGGCCAGGGCGCCACGCTGGTGATCACCTTTCCGGAGGCGGCAATTCGATGATCCGGGTATTGATCGCCGATGACCATGCAATCGTTCGCGAAGGGCTCAAGCGAATCCTCGCCGACGATTCTTCGGTAGAAACGATTGCCGAGGCATCCGACGGCCAGGAGGCGGCTCGGCTGGTTCGACTGCACAAGCCCGACGTAGTGCTGCTGGATATCTCGATGCCGGGGCGCAGCGGGATCGACGCCCTTGCCGACATCCAGTCCGCGTGTGCCGATACCCGGATCCTGGTTCTGAGCATGCACCCCGAAGACCAGTACGCGATCCGCTGCCTGCGCGACGGCGCCGACGGTTACCTGACCAAGGAAAGCGCACCGGAGTTGCTGCTGGAGGCTATTCGTAAAATCCATACGGGCGGGAAGTACGTCAGTCCAATGCTGGCCGAGCAGCTCGTGAGCAACCTGAATCATGAGCACCAAAGCGCGCCGCACGAGGCGCTTTCCGACCGTGAACTGCAGGTCCTGGTGATGATCGGCGCCGGCGACACGGTCTCGCGCATTGCCGACAAGCTCTGCGTCAGCGTCAAGACCATCAGCACCTACCGTGCGCGCATTCTGGAAAAGATGGGGCTGGAAAACAATGCGCAGCTCATGCGCTATGCGATTGACAACCGGTTGACCTGATTCTGCCCCGCAGCGCGGCAGACTATTCCGACTCGTGCAGGCCGCATTCACGGGTCAGACCGAAAAAGCGCAGCTTGTCCTCGTCGCCGACCTCATGAATCGAACGGGTGGTGTGCCAGTCGCCGATCGACAGAAATCCCCGCTCGCGAAGGGGGTGATACGGCAGGCCGTGCTGTTGGAGGTAGCTGTGCACTTCGCGAT
>DATFJJ010000247.1:0-3293 GCA_035269245.1 Wenzhouxiangellaceae bacterium
TGGCACAGGTAGGGATTGACTTCGATCTTGTCGCCGATCGAAATGATTGCCTCGGTGGCGCAGGCCAACAGACAGTTACTGCACCCCGCCAGGCCGCGCGCACCATGCGCGCATATGTCCGGATCGTAGGCGAAGTAGCGCGGCTTCTGAAATTCGCCGGACAGCTGCGGCAGTTCTTCAAGAGCCCTGCTACGCTCGGCGGCGTTTAGCGCGCGAAAATATCCGGGCGGCGGCTCGTCCATGCGCATGCCGCCGGAACCGTCCAGGTCGAGCACGAGATCGAAGATGCCCGATTCGATGCCGAACGCCGGTCCGGCTTCCAGGACGCGACCGCGATCGACTTCCACGTTCAAACGGAAGCTTCCCAGGTAGCCCGTCAGGTCTTTCGGCCTGCCGTCCAGGTAGCGCGCCGGCGGCGCTGACTCCGGGGGCGAATCAGGCGGGCGGGTCGCCAGCATCGTGCACTCGAGATGTTCGCTCAGCGCTTCGGCCAGCGGCCAGGCATCGTCGGCGGGCCCGATGATCAGCAGGCGACCGGAAGATTGGTATTCCACCCACTCCATCGGTTCGGGCATGGGGTCGAATTCGGCCAGAGCCGCGGCCCGCGCGTGCCCTGCCGGCGTAGTGGCGGGCCATTCGATTCCGTCGACGGACTCAGCCGGGATCTGGGTCATTGCTGGCACTCTCCTTGGTCGATATTTCCTCAGTGGAGGTTTTTTCGGCGGATTTTTTCCGGGCAGGCGCATCATCGCCACGCGCGGCCTCGCGCCGGGAAGTTTCTGCATCCGCCTCCCGACCGGCCTTTCCGGCCGGGGTCGGCGGTCCTTGCGCAGATTCCGATGGCGACTCCGCGAGCGCCAGCCGTTCGTCATCGGCACCCGTGTCATCGTTGGCGGCTTCGGCTTCGGCTTCGGCTTTTCGCTGGAGCAGACGCTGGCGCGCGACTTCCATCCTGTAGCGCATCTCGCTGGTCACCAGGTCTCCGAGTTTCGTGAACTTGGTGTAGTCGCCGGCATAGTCGTCCAGATCATCGCCTACCGGCAGCGTGCTCTGGCCGAACAGACGCCTCAACGCGGCCTTGCGAAGGGCCGGGCTGACCTTGGAGGAAAAGAAATCGGAAACGCTTCCACCATCATCGATCGTATCCAGCGCCGGCATATCCTCGTCGCCCTTTTCGGCTTCCTTCGGGGCTTCGGCTTCGGTGGGTTCGGGCTGTACCCTGCTATCGGCCCCGTTGTGTGCTGCGTCCAGGTCTTGCTGATCGTGCGCCGAATCAATCGATTCGCCGTCGGAAGAGACAGCGTTTTCATCAAGGGCGCCGGCCTCCACCTCATTTTCCGAAGATGCCCGATCTCTCTTCCCGGCCTTGCGCCGCGCCCAGCGCATCAGGAACGTGTCCTGATCTCCTTTGTCACCTTCTTCGGTGTCCGGGACGTCGGGTTCGCTCGGGTTGCTCATTGGCTCTTGTTTCCGGTCTCGTTGGATCTTCCCTGCTCGTCGCGGCGCTTGTGCTTCCGTGGTCCGGGCGTCCAGTGCGCCTCCACGTAACGCTTGATCCATTCGCTGATCGGCGGCGGCATCGCACCCTGGAACACCAATTCATCGTGTTCCACGGCCGCGACGCAATCGTCCTGATCGGCGCTGACCCGCAGCGGCACGGGCTGATCGTCTTCACCGGGTTTGCAGATCACGAACAGCATCGGGCTGCGGCTGGTGAGGTTGTAGATATAGTCGTCGGCCTGATCGGGCTGCAGGCGCAACGGAAGCCCCTGCCACTGGTAAATTCTGGAGTCACCGCCGTCACGCGCCAGGCGGCAGATCGGACGGCCGGCAGGCGGTCCGGATTCCGGAAACAAGCCAAGCAACTGCCAGCCGCCGGCATCGTGCTGCAGCATCATGGTGATGCCCAGCACCGGATTGCGATCAATGGTCGTGTCGTTCATGGTTGCAGCATACTAGGAAATTCGAGTACGCCAGGATATTCCGGCAAGACTCGCTGAACGCGAATGTTAACTGATTCGAACGCCGGCCTATCGGATCACGATTTTCGGCATTCGATGCGTGTAATCGGCGGCCTGCAGCGACAGCTTTGCCGTCATGCGCAATGCGATTTCGCCGAATAGCGAGGCCATGTCGCCGTCCGGCTCGGCGACGACGCTTGGACGACCGCTGTCGGCATGCTCCCGAATCCGGATATCCAGTGGTAATGCCCCGAGCAACGGCACGCCGTAGTCATGAGCGATCCGCTCGCCGCCGCCTGCGCCGAAGACATGCTCCTGGTGGCCGCAGTTGCTGCAGGTGTGCAGGCTCATGTTCTCGATGATGCCCAGCACCGGCACGTTGACCTTGCGGAACATCTGCAGCCCCTTGCGTGCGTCCAGCGTCGCGATATCCTGCGGCGTGGTCACGATCACGGCACCGGCCACTGGGACGTGCTGTGAAAGCGTCAACTGAATATCGCCGGTGCCCGGCGGCATATCGACGATCAGGTAGTCCAGGTCGCTCCAGCGGGTATCGCCCAGCAGCTGCTGCATCGCGCGGGTCACCATCGGACCGCGCCAGATCATCGGCTCGTCGTCGTCGATCAGATAGCCCACCGAAATCGATTCGATTTCGTAGCTTTTCATCGGTTCGATCGCCTGGCCGTCAAGCGAATCCGGACGGCCCTTGACACCCAGCATACGCGGCTGGCTGGGGCCGTAGATATCGGCATCCAGCATGCCCACCGAAGCGCCTTCGGCGACCAACGCAAGCGCAAGGTTGCAGGCCACCGTCGACTTGCCCACGCCGCCTTTGGCCGAGGATACGGCGATGATGTTCTTGACCGACTTCAACCGCTCGACGTTCGGCTGCGTCTGGTGGGGCGCAATGGCCGTACTAGTGCGCACCTCGGCCCGGTCGATGGCATCGTCGGCCTCGAGTCGGCGCTTGAGCTCCCTGGCCAGGCGGCGGCCATAACGCCTGGACGGAAAGCCCAGGGTCAGCGCAACCGTAACGTTGCCGCCCTCGGCGGTGATTTCCGCCTCGCCCAGCGCATTCTTGAGCTCGGGCCCCAGCACCGGATCCTGGTAGGCATCGAAAATTTCCCTGGCGCGCGTTTTCGTTTCTGCGCTCATGCTTTGTTCCTTGGCTATACTAATTCGGCAGAGTCCGCATCCTATACGAAATCTTCCAATGCCGAGCCCATAATGAGTCCACCCGAAGTTGCGATTCTCGTCGGCACGCGCAAGGGGCTGTTTATCGCCCGTAGCGATGCATCCCGTCGGAAATTCGAGATCGAGGGCCCACACCTG
>DATFJJ010000248.1:0-10226 GCA_035269245.1 Wenzhouxiangellaceae bacterium
CCTGAGCCGAAGTTGGCGACCGCGGCTTCGGATTCGAAAGCCGGCGGCTCTAGCCAGGAACTCCGACGGATAGCGAAGACCCGGCAGCAACTGCAGCAGGCCCAGACATCGGAGGCCTCCGATGCGCCGGCAACACCGGCCCGGCAGGTCAACGAGCCGACCGAAAATTTCATTCGCCCGTGGGAATTGCCCCAGGCAGAGCGAGCCGAGTTTCCGGAACTCATTCTCACGGTTCATTTCTACGCTGAGCGCGCCGCCGATCGATTCGTACTGATCAACGGCGAGCGCTACCGGGAAGGTCAGCGCGTCGGTCCGGGCGCCAAGCTGGTCGAGATTCGGCAGCGCGGCGCGGTGGTCGAGTTCGGCAGCTACCGCGTGCTGATCGAGTGAACTGGGTGGTTCGAACCGGGCCGCCCAGGTCCGGCGCGACCAATCCGTGGATGGTTATTGTCGTCAGCGCGCTGGCGCTGGCGGTCATGTCGAGCACGCTGGTTGTGCCCGAAGCGATGGGGAGCGGGTGGATCGATTTCTGGGGTTTCAAGCCCTCGCGAATTTCCGAGCTGCTGTCCGGTGATCCGGGTCTGAGGGAAAACGTCGGGCTGGTGGCGCTGGTCAGTGCACTTTTTGCTCACTCGACCTGGCTGCACCTGGCCGGCAATGTGGCCTATCTCTGGGTGTTCGGCATCCCGGTCGAGCGGGCGCTGGGGCATTTCAGGTTTCTCGGCGTGTTCCTCATGCTGGGCGCGCTGGCCAACCTGTTCGTCGCGCTTCGCATTCCTGAACTGGAGCGCACCATCATCGGCGCAAGCGGCGGGGTTTCGGCGGTCATCGGCGTGTACCTGGGGCTTTTCCCCACGCGGCGGATCGGGTTGTGGCTTCCGCTGGGTCTTTTCCTTCAGTTCGCGCGGATTCCCGCGTTGCTGGTGATCGGTTCCTGGTTCACGCTCCAGGTGCTTTATACCGTGTTCGGGCCCATGTCCGACGCGGTGGCATGGCGCACCCATGTGGCCGGATTCGTCGCCGGCGTACTGGTGGCGCTGGTGATTCGGATGTTTTCGGGCAAGGTGGCGTATGCCGGCGGTGGTGATTGAGCTTTCAACCAAGACCGATTACTGATGCAACCACGAAGTGCACGAAGAACACGAAGAAAAAGCGACGCTGACTCCATGAGCGGCTTGCCGCTTTAAATGCGCGTGCGTGTCCGTGCATAATGAGGCGCTGAATTCGAGCCTGTCGAGGCGACGCGTGTACAAGGTGGTTTTTTTCAATCAGGGCAAGGTCTACGAGCTTTTTGCCGAGCGCGTGGATTCAAGTCATCTGTACGGGTTCGTCGAGGCGGCCGGGCTGATATTCGATACGGAATCGAAGGTGGTCGTGGATCCGGCCGAGGAGCGCTTGCGCGCGGAGTTCGCCGACACCGAGAAGCTGATGCTGCCGCTGCAGTCGGTGATTCGCATCGAGCAGGTCAAAAAGCGCGGGAAATGCGTGATTCGCGACCGTGGGACCGGGGACAAGGTCACGCCGTTGCCGCTGGACGGCCCGGGCCGAAAATCGTAGGGCGCTGTGCATCGTGAGCGTCGATAAAAAGACAAGAATCAGGGAGATTTCATCTTGAGCGAACAACCCATACCCGAGCCGACTGCCGGCCGCCGCTGGCTCTACCGGAGCCTGGATGTCATCGAACGCGTCGGTAACAGGCTACCCGACCCGGCGGTGCTTTTCTTCCTGCTGATGCTGGTGGTCTGGGCGCTGTCAGCGCTGCTTGCGCCGATCGAGTTCAGCGCGCTGCATCCTCAGACCGGCGAACCCATTCAGGTCGTCAACCAGCTTGCCGGCGACGAACTGGCGCGTTTCCTTAGCCAGATGGTGACCGTATTCACCAGCTTCGCGCCGCTGGGCATCGTGCTGGTCGCGATGCTGGGCGTGGGTGTTGCCGAGCACACCGGGTTCATCAACGCTGCGTTGCGCAAGATGCTCGGCGTCACCTCGCCGCGTCTGCTCACGCCGATGCTCATCCTGGTGGCGATCGTTTCGCACACCGCGGCCGACGCGGGGTATGTGGTGGTCATTCCGCTCGGGGCCGTCATCTTCTATGCCGCCGGACGTCATCCTCTGGCCGGCATTGCGGCTGCGTTTGCCGGCGTTTCGGGTGGCTTCTCGGCCAATTTCATTCCATCGGCGATCGATCCGATGCTGGCCGGCATTACAGAAGAGGCCGCCCGCGTGCTCGATCCGAGCGTGGCGATCAACCCGCTGGTCAACTGGTTCTTCATGGCGGCCTCCAGCCTGCTGGTAATCGGCATAGGCTGGTGGTTGACCGACAAGATCGTCGAGCCCAGGCTGGCGCGCGAAACGCCGGTCGACGGCGATATGTCGGACATGCCAAAGCTCGAGCCGCTGGCCGCCAACGAGCGCCGCGGCCTGAACTGGGCGCTGGGAAGCATTGTCCTGGCCCTCGTGTTGCTCGCCATAGGCGTGTTGCTGCCGGACTCGCCGTTGCGCGATCCGAATCCGGCGCTGGCATTCCACGAGAGCATCACCTCGTTCGGCGCGCCGTTGATGCGTTCGATCGTGCCGCTGATCTTCATCCTGTTCCTGATTCCGGGCGCGGTCTACGGCTATGCCGCCGGCACCATCAACGGCCACCGGGACCTGATCACGGGCATGAGCAAATCCATGGAGTCGATGGGTTATTACATCGTCATGGCGTTTTTCGCCGCGCAGTTCATCGCCGCATTCTCGAGCTCCAACCTGGGCATCCTGATCGCGGTCAACGGGGCGGCCTGGCTGTCGGAAATCAACATGCCGGCTCAGATGACGATCGTCGGGATCATCGGGCTGACCGCGTTCGTCAACCTGTTCGTGGGTTCGGCTTCGGCCAAGTGGCTGATCATTGCGCCGATCTTCGTGCCCATGCTGATGGAGCTGGGCATCGGACCGGGGCTCACCCAGGCGGCTTACCGGGTCGGCGATTCGAGTTCCAACATCGTCACGCCCTTGCTGCCGTACTTTCCGCTGATCGTCGTGTTTTGCAAGCGCTATTTCAAGGGGGCGGGCATTGGTACGCTGATCTCGATGATGCTGCCTTACGCGGTTGCGCTGGCGGTGGCCTGGACCATCTTCCTGCTGCTTTACTGGACGACCGGACTGCCGCTGGGGCTGCAGGCGAGTTACGTCTATCCGTAGCAAACCCAGGTTTCCCGGCTCGACGATTTAAAGCAGCGGCGCCCCGGCAGGCGTCGCTGCCTCAGCGTTCGACCCAGGCGGCGGGATCCACCGGCTGGCCGCCGTGCCGGATCTGGAAGTACAGGCCCGGCGCACTGTTTCCGCCGGTGTTGCCGGCCAGCGCGACGACCTCACCCGGGGCTACCCAGTCTCCGACTTCGGCAATCAGGCTCTGATTCTGGCCGTAAAGCGTCATGAAGCCGTCCCCATGATCGACGATCAGCATCATGCCGTAGCCGCGTAGCCAGTCGGCGTAGGCCACGCGCCCGTAGGCCACAGCCTGCACCGGCATGCCGACTTCCGTTTCGATCAGCCAGCCCTGCCAGGTCACGTTGCCGCTCCGAATGTCGGAATAGGCCGCGCGCACCGGGGCCTTCACCGGCATGGGCAAGCGCCCTTGCAGCTCGGCGAACGGCTCTATCGCGCTTTCGGGCGGGATGTCGGCCAGCGCGCTGGCCAACTCGCCCAGGAGCGTCTCCAGTTCCGCAGCGGCTTCCTGCATCTCGGCGAGGCGCTCGGCCTGATCGCGAATGCTGCTGTCCAGTGCCTCCAGCGCCGCCTGGCGTTGTACCAGCGCCTGGTCCTGTCCGACCTTGGCGGCGGCTTGCCGCGCGGCCAGCGACTGGAGCCTGGCGGCCACCTGCCGTTGTTCGTCGCGAACCGATTCGAGCCTTTGCAGTTCTTCGTCCAGCGCCGCGATGGCGTCGAGTCGGGCGCGCCCGAGATAGCCGTGCAAGGCAAGCACCCGACTGATTTCGGCAGGGTCTTCCTGGTTCAAAAGCGCCTTGAGGCGCGACTGCCGACCGACTCGGTATGCAACCTGAAGTTGCTCGGCCAGCGCCCGACGGCGATCCGCGACGACCGCTTCGAGTTCCTCCGCACGGTCCTGCAGCTCGTGCTGCCTGTCGCGGGCTTTCTCCAGCTCGGCCCGGGTGGTGCGCAGCTCCAGGGCTATTCTGGCCAGTTCCTGCTCCGTCCGGGCAAGTGCGGCCTGTTCGCTCTTGCGCCTGGCGCGCTCGGCTTCCAGTCGCTGGCTGATGCTTTCGATGCTCTGTTTGAGCGCGTCGAGCTCGGCCTGAACGTCTTCGGAGGTTGGGGACTGCGCATTCAATCCGGACCCGGCGGGCGCCAGCAGCGCGAAAAGAACAGCGATCGGCCAGGAAGCTCGGGCACGCCTCCGAAACTGGAGGCGATGCCGGCGAGCGGAACCGTGCCGGTCCTCAGCCGGCCGCATTTTCGGTCGCAGTACCGCTCCGGGCCCGGTCCGAAGAGGCCTGGCGTTCGATGTGAACCAGCGGACGACCGGTCATTTCTTCCGGCGCATCCAGCCCCAGCAGATCGAGCATGGTCGGCGCGATGTCGCGCAGACTGCCTTCGGCTTCCATCCGGGCCGCTCGGCCGACGAACACCAGGGGAACCGGGTTGGTGGTGTGGGCGGTGTGCGGCTGTCCGGTCTCGGGGTCGGACATCTGCTCGACGTTGCCGTGATCGGCGGTTATCAGCATTTCACCACCGGCCGCGGCGACCGCCTTTTCGATTTCCCCGACCAGGCGGTCGACGGCCTCGACGGCTTTCACCGCGGCTTCGAAGATGCCGGAATGGCCCACCATGTCGGGGTTGGCCACGTTGCAGACGATGACCGGCCAGTTGCCGCTCTCGATCGCGTCAACCAGCTCGCGGGTCAGCGCGGGTGCGCTCATCTCCGGCTGCAGATCGTAGGTGGCGACATCGGGCGAGGGGATGAGCTTGCGGTCCTCGCCTTCGAAAACCTGCTCGCGACCGCCGTTGAAGAAATAAGTGACGTGCGCGTACTTTTCCGTTTCGGCGATGCGAAGTTGGGTCATGCCGGCGTCGGCGAGCACTTCGCCGAATAAATGCTTCATCCGGTTCGGCGGGAAGGCCACCCGGGCGTCGAGACCGGATTCGTATTGCGTCATGGTTGCGAAAGCGCCGAGCGTCGGACGTCGGGACTCGAACCGGTCGAATTCCGGGTCGACGAGCGCACGACTGAGCTGGCGCGCTCGGTCGGCGCGGAAGTTGATGAATATCGCGCTGTCACCGTCTGCCATCGGCGTACCCCCATCGATCACCGTGGGCTGGACGAATTCGTCGTTTTCGTCGCGGCCGTAAGCGGCTTCCAGCGCTTCGGTCGCCCGATCGGCCTTGAATTCGGCCCGAGCGTGAGCGATTGCCTTCCATGCGCGTTCGATTCGGTCCCAGCGCTGGTCGCGGTCCATCGCCCAGTAACGTCCGCTCACCGATGCAACGCGCACGTTTTCGAGTTCGTCGATTTGTCGCTGCAGTCGCTCCAGCGACTTGCCCGCGCTTCGGGGCGGTGTATCGCGGCCGTCGAGGAATACGTGCACGGCCACATCTCCTCGATGACGCCTGGCGGCCAACTCGATCGTGGTCAGGAAGTGATCTTCATGGCTGTGTACGCCGCCTTCAGAGAGCAGACCCATCACGTGAACCGTCCCGTCGCCGGCGGCATCGATGGTATCCACCAGTGCCGGGTTGGCGTCGAACTCGCCGTTCTCGATCGCCTTGGTGATTCTGGTCAACTCCTGATAGACGATTCTGCCGGCGCCTATGTTCATGTGGCCGACCTCTGAATTGCCCATCTGGCCGGCCGGCAATCCGACCGCTTCGCCTGAAGTCTGCAGCAGTGCGTGCGGGCAATCGTGCCAGAGCCGGTCCCAGTTGGGCGTATTGCCGGCGGCGATGGCGTTGTCGGGGGCGGCTTCGCGCACGCCCCAGCCATCCAGAATCAGCAGCAAGAGTGGAGTTCGGCGTTCCATTGGGTCTTCCATTTTGATCACATTCGCATTATCCCATAGCGCCCAGGGTGTAGCAGCGCCGGCCAGAATGCGGGATAATGCACGTTTTGCCGCAACCGGATCGAATACGCGCCATGGAACAGCTGCTCACCTTCATCGCCAACCACCCGATCCTCGTCGGGGCGTTCGCCGTGGTGCTCGCAGCGCTGATCGCCACGGAGTTCGCGCGCCTGACCCGGCGCTGGAAAGAACTCGACACGACGCAGGCCATCCTGCTGATCAACCGGCGCGATCCGCTGATTCTCGATGTTTCCAACAGCACCGATTACGCGAACGGGCATATTCTCAACGCAGAGCATTTGCCGCCTTCTCGGATCGAGTCCGGCAACAGCCAGTTGCTCAAGAAACTGGATCGTCCGGTGCTGGTCTACTGCAAGAACGGCCAGGTCTCGCCGCAGATGGCTACGCGTCTGGCCAAGCTCGGTTTCGAGGACGTCAACCTGCTGCGCGGCGGTCTTGCGCAGTGGATCAGCGATCAGCAGCCGGTTTCGCGCGGCAAGCAGGGCAAGCCCAAAGGTGCTGGCGGCAAGGGTGCCGGCGGCAAGCGTGGCAAAAAGGGCAAGAAATCCAGAACGGACGGTTCGCAGGAATCGCAGCCGGTCGAGAGCGACGGAAAAGGCGAGGGCGAAACGCGCCAGGAATGATGCCTGCCCGGTCCGGCTCCAATGGCTTCACATGCGGCGGTTTTGGGATGAAAAACACCCCGAGCGCCGCCATATCCATCAACCACTGAACACGAAACAGGTATAGACATGGCTGAAGAACAGCTTGATGCAGCAGCAAACGGACAGGATACACAGCAGCCCACGATGAGCCTTCAGCACGTATTTCTGAAGGACTGTTCATTCGAGGCGCCGGGAGCGCTGGGCCTGGACCAGTCCGAGGGCCAGCCGGACATGAACATGAATCTGTCCCAACGGGTCAACCAGCACGGGGAAGGCCGCTACGAAGTGGTGCTCACCGTGACCGTTACGGCCAAGCAGGGCGAGACAACCGCATTCATTGCCGAAGTGCATTACGGCGGCGTCTTTCTTCTGCAGGGTTTCAGCGAGCAGCAGATGCCTTATGTCATCAACGTTCACTGCCCGAACGTGCTGTACCCGTATGCGCGGTCGCAGATTGCAGCGCTGGTCGCAGCAGGCGGATTCTTCAGCCCGCCGCTGCAGCCGATCAACTTCGAGGCCATCTTTGCCCAGCGCGTCGCCGAGCAGCAGAAGGGCGGCGAAGCTGCGCCGGACGGCGCTGCCGGCGAGCCGCCGGCGCAATAAGCCGCGCCTCGGCAATGGGCAGCCGGATAGCCGTTCTGGGCGCGGGTTCCTGGGGAACCGCGCTCGCAATGCAGCTGGGTCGGGTCGGGCATTCGGTCAAGCTGTGGGCCCGCGACGCCTCGCACGTCGATGCGATGAGCGAGACCGGAGAAAATGCCCGCTACCTGCCCGGCTGCCCGCTGAGCGACTCGATCGAGCCGACGGCGGACCTGGGCGTTGCATTGGAAGGGGTCGATCGGATTCTTTTGGCGGTGCCGAGTTCGGCCTTTGCCAAGGTTCTCGACGGGATCGGTGACGATATCGATGTCGGGCGGGGTCTGGCCTGGGCGACCAAGGGTTTCGAACCCGGAACCGGGCGACTCCTGTCGGAGTACGCACGCGAGCGTCTCGGATCCTCGATGCCGCTCGCTGCGGTAACCGGTCCTTCGTTTGCCGGTGAGGTCGCCCGGGGCCTGCCTACCGCAGTGACGGTGGGCGCTTCGGATCCGGACTTTGGTCGCGCATGGGCGGGGCTGCTGCACGGCAGCAGTTTCCGCGCCTATTACACCGCCGACCTCATCGGCGCCCAGCTGGGCGGGGCGGTAAAGAACGTACTGGCTATCGCCTGTGGCATGGCCGACGGTCTGGGTCTGGGCAACAACACCCGGGCTGCGCTGATTACCCGCGGCCTTGCCGAGTTGATGCGCCTGGGCGAGGCGATGGGGGCAGAGGGCCGCACCCTGATGGGCCTGGCCGGTCTCGGTGACCTGGTGCTGACATGCACCGGAGACGCTTCGCGGAACCGTCAGTTCGGTCTGGCGCTGGGCCGGGGCGAAACGCCGGAGGAGGCTATGAAGACCATCGGACAGGTGGTCGAGGGCTATCACGCCGCCGAAGAAGTGATGCGGGCGGCCGAACGTGCCGGCGTCGAAATGCCGATTTCCGAGCAAGTACACGGCATCCTGTTCCGCGGCTGGAGCGCCGCCAAGGGCGTCAAGGTGCTGATGGAACGAGAGCCAAAAGCGGAAAACGAATAAATGGAATCTCTTGATTACTCCGAGCTCGCCGTTCCCGGCGTGCGCGAACTCAAGCCGTACACGCCGGGCAAGCCGATTGACGAACTCGAGCGTGAATATGGCGTAAGGGATTCGATCAAGCTTGCGTCGAACGAAAACCCGCTGGGCGCGAGTCCGAATGCGCTGGCGGCCGTACGCGCCGCGCTCGAAGACGTCTGGCTTTACCCGGATGCCAATGGCTTCCACCTGAAATCGGCACTGGCCGAGCGTCATGGGATGGCCACCGATTGCGTCACCCTGGGCAATGGTTCCAACGACGTGCTGGTGTTCCTGGCCCAGGTGTTTTTGCAGCCGGGGCTCCAGTCGCTGTTTTCCCAATATTGCTTTGCGGTCTATCCGATAGCCACGCAGATGGTGGGCGCCGAGGCCGTGGTCGCGCCGGCGCTCGCCGAAGATCACCCGGCGATGCCGCTTGGGCACGACTTGCGGGCGCTATACGAGCGGGTGGGGCCGGATACCCGGATGGTCTGGATTGCAAACCCGAACAATCCCACCGGCACCTGGCTGGACGGCACGCGGGTGCAGGATTTTCTCGCGTCCCTGCCCGGACACGTGATTTGCGTGGTCGACGAGGCCTACACCGAATACGCCGAGTCGGACGAACTGGGAGACGCTTCCCAGTGGCTGGAGCGTTTCCCCAACCTGGTCGTGACCCGTACATTTTCCAAGGCCTACGGTCTGGCTGGACTCCGCGTCGGTTACGCACTGTCCAACCCCGGGATCGCCGATCTGCTGAACCGCGTGCGGCCGGCCTTCAACGTCAACTCGCTCGCCCTGGTGGCCGCGCGTGCGGCGTTGCAGGACCAGGCATTCATCCAGCGCTCGCGTGAAATGAACAGCACCGGGCTGGTTCAGCTTCGCGACGGTCTGACGGAACTCGGGGCTGCGGTGATTCCATCGGCCGCCAATTTCGTGCTGGCCCGATTCGAACGCCCAGGCGCCGAATTGAATGAAGCACTGTTGCGCCAGGGTGTGATCGTTCGGCCGGTCGGCAACTACGGGCTCGAGAATTATCTCCGGATCACCGTCGGGACCGAGGCCCAGAATCGGCGCCTGCTGAAAGCGCTGGGCGACATCCTGTGACCGTGGTTGGCGGCTCTTGAAACTGACCGTACACCCCGCCGCTCGCGCGCTGTCTGGCCGGGTCACGCCGCCGGGCGACAAGTCGGTTTCTCACCGGGCCGCTATCTTCGGCGGTCTGGCCGAGGGCACGACCCACATCGAAGGTTTCCTCGAGGCGGAAGATACGCTGGCCACGCTGGGCGCGATGTCCAGTCTCGGTGCCCGCGTCGAACGCGACGGGGGTCGGGTGACGATCGTGGGCGGCCGACTGAGAGCGACGTCGAAACCCCTGGACATGGGCAATTCCGGGACCGGCATCCGTTTGCTTGCCGGTGCGCTGTGCGGCCATCCGGACCTGTTCGGCGAGCAGGTGGAACTGACTGGAGATGCCTCGCTTTCGCGCCGGCCGATGCAGCGAATCATCGAACCGCTGGGCGCAATGGGCGCACGAATCGGAAGCCGGGACGGGCGCGCGCCGCTTGTTATCGAAGCGCAACCGCTGAAGCCTGTGAACCGGCTGCTGAAGGTGGCCAGTGCCCAGGTCAAGTCAGCCATTCTGCTGGCCGGGCTCAACGCCGCCGGCGAGACCCGCGTCGTCGAACCGGGGGTGTCGCGCGACCATACCGAGCGGCTTCTGCCGGCCTTCGGCGTGGCCGTCGAGCGCGGCGATTGCGAGGCCCGTCTGAACGGGCCGGCGCGCCTGAAAGCCGCCCGCATCACCGTTCCAGGCGATCTGTCTTCAGCCGCGTTCATGATTGCCGCGGCAGCGCTTGTGCCGG
>DATFJJ010000249.1:0-13875 GCA_035269245.1 Wenzhouxiangellaceae bacterium
CTGCAGTGGCGCGGCCGGATTGCCACCGGCGAGACCGAGTTCGATCAGGGCGAGACCGACTTCGACAACTGGTCGTGGCGCTTCGATTACATCGGCGCGTCCGCCGGTCCGTGGCAGTGGCAGCTGGGTGCGGCGACGCTGCGCGACCGGCTCGAGACCGAAACCGCCTTCGGCCGGGACGAAGTGGTCACACGCCGGCTGCAGGCCGATTTTCTCGCCGAGCGCAGCCTTGGAAAAACGGCGCAGTGGCTGGTTGGCCTCGACGCATGGCGCGAATCCGGCGTGAGCCGGGGACAGTGGAATGAATCACGCACAAACATCGGCGTATTCACCGGACTGGAAGCCGCGGCGGGGGCTGCGGGTTACGAATTCAGTCTACGCCTGGATGACGATGAGGAGTTCGGCACCGAGCTGACCGGCAGCGCCGGCATGAACTGGCGCTTTGGCGAGCAATGGCGGGCATTCGCCAGCGCCGGCCGCGCGTTCCGGGCGCCGAATTTCAGCCAGCTCTACTCGCCGGGGTTCTTCGGCGGACTGTTTGCAGGCAATCCCGGCCTGGATCCGGAGCGTTCGTGGTCGGCAGAAGCCGGCCTGGACTTCAACCCATCGCCCGGTCAGCGTCTGACGCTGAGCGCCTATTCGAACTGGATCGACGACCTGATCGCGTTCTCCGGCGTCGACTTCCAGGCGATCAACATCAAAGAGGCGCGAATTCGCGGTCTCGAATTAACGCACCGCGCGATCGCAGGCAGCTGGTCCAGTCGCTTCAACCTGACGCTGCAGGACCCGCAGGACCGCGACGCGGGTCGAGACCTGTTGCGCAGGGCCAGTTTCAAGGGAAACTGGGTACTGGGCTACGCGGTGAATAGCCGCTGGAACATCGACGGCGAGGTCGCCCACGTCGGCGACCGCCTGGACGTTGGCGGCGCCCGACTCGCTTCGTATACGCTGATCAACCTGCGTGCGGCATATCGTCTGCGCGACAACTGGAACCTGGAGGTCAGAATTGACAACCTGGCGGACCGCGCTTACGAGCCCCTGGTCGGCTTCAACGCCGCCGACCGGCGCGTGTTCGTGCAACTGGGTTGGCAGAGCTGAGGGCTGCCAGTCCGCCATGTGCCGTGTCGGCGGCTCATCCAGGGAACCTCTGAACAAGTCTGCGCGGAGCGCGATGCTGGTCGTAACGCTTGCCGCGATGCTGGCCGGATGCACGCCGGCCGGCACCGACCATCGCGCGGTCTTCGCGGTTTTCGGTACCGAGGTCGAGCTTCAACTTCGCGAGACAAACCGCGAGCAGGCACAGGTCGCCTTCACGGAAGTAGGCGCGGTACTGCGAGACCTGCACCGGGAACTGCACCCGTGGGAGGACGGCGAGTTGATGTCCCTCAATCGTGCTCTGGATGCCGGCGAGGCGTACGAAACCTCGCCGAATATCGTTGCGCTGATCACGGGCAGCCAGTCGCTGGAGAAAACTACCGAAGGCGCTTTCAATCCGGCCATAGGTACGCTGGTCAACCTTTGGGGTTTCCACACGTCGAGTTACCCGATAACCGCCCCCCCACCGGCGCCCGACCAGCTGGACAAACTCCTCGAGCCGTTCCCGTCCACCCTCGATCTGAGCGTGGACGGATTGGAAGTGCGATCCGCCAATCCGGCGGTGCGGCTTGATTTCAGCGGCATCGCCAAGGGCCTGGCGGTTCGGCGTGTCTGCGAGGTCCTGGCTGGATTAGAGATCGGTGCCGCCATGGTCAACGCTGGCGGCGACGTGCTGGTCTGCTCTGTCCGCGATCGGCCCTGGCGGGTCGCGATTCGCGCCCCCGGCGGTGGCGTTCTGGAAACGTTGAAAATCGAACGGCCGCTGGCGGTCTTTACCTCGGGCAACTATTATCGCTTCGGCGAATTCGACGGCGAACGCTATGCACACATCCTCGATCCGGCGACGGGCCGACCGGTCGACGAGATCATGCAGGTCACCGTGATCGACCCCGATCCGATAGTCGCCGATGCAGGCGCCACGGCGCTGGTCGTGGCCGGCACGGATCGGTGGCGGCGCATCGCCGAGGCGCTCGAAATCGAAGACGGCATCGTCATCGACCTGAACGGCTCGGTTTCCCGGCTTGACAAAGGGGCCGTTACCGGGCGATAAGAACCGATAAATTCTCGCGTCGGAATTTTTCGACGCCGCGACAGGAAATCGATCATGGACATCAAACAGATTCTGGAAACAGGCGCGCAGGCATTCCGGTCCCGGCTGGGAGAGGAGCTTGCCGGCTCGCTTTCGCTCGACAAGATCATGGATGCGTTGGCCGGTCTGATGCCGGGCGAAGGCAAGAACGTCGACCTCGGCGCGCTGGTCGGCAAGATGCAGGGCGGCGGGCTGGCCTCGCTGGCCGAGTCCTGGCTGGGCGACGGCGGCAACGCCGGCATCGGCGCCGAGCAGCTGATATCGATGTTCGGCAGCGGCGACATCATGCGCTTCGCCGACAAGCTGGGCCTCGACCAGGATACGGCGCTGGAAGGCCTCAAGGGCGCGGTGCCCGAAATGGTCGACAAGGCCTCGACCGGCGGAACCCTTGAATCGCTGGGTGGCGTCGGGGGCGTTATGGGCATGGCCGGCAAACTGTTCGGTCGCTGATTGCGGCGCTACGCACGCCAGTTCTCGCCGGGCGCGACAATTCGCCGTGCATCGCCGACCAAAACCGTCTACCGTCAGCCCGGTTTCGACGAAGCGTTCAGGTAGCGCGGCGCGACTGCGCCGAGGCGGTTGCGTTGATCATTGTCCAGCGACGCGGTCATGAGCTCGCGAAACCACCTTTCGGCGTTCTTGCGCTGCGATGACGCGTCGTCGGCCAGCGCCTCACATCCGGTCAGCCGGATTTCGTCGGCCTTGGCCGAGTTCGGGAAGCGCTTGAGATAATTGCTGCAAAGCCGGCCGGTCAGCCGGTCGATGCCTTGATCCCGAGCCGCCTGAATCAGCGCGCGCATGGACTGCGGCCGCTCCAGGCAGAAGTCGGCGTCGACGGCGAGCAGTCTCTCGGCGCGGTCCAGTGCCTCGTCGGGCAGCTCGAACGAAAGCAGCAGCGCCTCCAGGTGCATACGCCCGTGTTCCAGCCGCCACTCCCGCTCGCCGGCGCGCTCGAGCTGTCGCGCAAGCTCGGCGTGCATTTCCCGCGTGCCGCCGCGCTCGCGAATCTGGCGCCAAAGGGTCTCGGCGTCGCGGGTGAAACGCTCCGGCTTTTCCTGGGCCTCGGTGTCGGGTTCGACCAGGTTCAGCTCGGCCCGGTGCAAAAACACCGCGCGCCCGGCCAGGTGAAACCAGCCGAAGACCGCGAATGTCCAGTAGGCCAGCTGCACGACGTTGCGGAGCCCCCGGCCGGCGCCAAGCCACCCCAGCAGGCCGGCGACGACAAGATAGACCAGGGCCGCGCCCAGCAGCGCCGCGTACAGCCGCAGGTAGTCGCCGCGGCCGATACGGACGGCCAGCCGTAGCCACTGGGTCGGCACCAGTGCGTCGAAAAGACTCTTGCTCAGCGTGAGAATGATGGTCGCTGCCGGCAGCACCGCGGCAATCGCGAAGCTGCCGATCACCACACCTGCGGCACCGAAATAGATGGAGAGCAGGACCAGCGTGAAAGTCGCGACCAGCCATAGTCCGATATGCCGAATGGCCAGGCCGTCGGCGGATTCCACGGTACGAAAACTGGGCGCGCCGGTATCGCCCTCCGCGCTGGCCAGCAGAATCTCGCTGGCCACGCGGTAGACCATAATCCAGATCAGGATTCGAACGATAAACGCCAGCAGCCCGATGAATGGAATCGGCAGGGCATTGACCAGCTCGATCAATATTCCAGCGCCGGCCGCGGCCAGTACCCAGGGCCGCACGTCGTGGCGTAGCGGGAAGCCAACGGCGTCGCCGATCTTGAGGGCAGGCTCACCTGCGATAGACGACATCGATCAGCCCGGACGATTCATGACCCGACCGTCACGAGACGGCTTCAGGTCGCGCAGCCGCGTCGCTTTTGCGAGCGAGCGACCCGCAGGCATACTTGCCAGTACGTTGAGGATGCGCGACCGAGTAAAACGTCGCGGGTGCGGGGCCGGGGGACGTCGCAGCAGGTTGGGTCATGGATCGTCCGGGCCCTAAAACATCCCGGTATCGAGCCGGGCCGATTCGCTCATCATCTCCTGGTTCCACGGCGGGTCGAAGGTGAGCTCGACGTCGACTCGCTCAATGGTCGGGATGATCAACAGCCTGGAGCGCACATCGTCGACCAGGAAATCGCCCATGCCGCAGCCCGGCGCGGTCAGCGTCATCCGAACCTCGACTTCGCGGCCGCCCGATGCATTCCTGGAAATGTCGCAATCGTAGATCAGGCCGAGATCGACGATGTTGATCGGAATTTCGGGGTCGTAGCAGGTCTTGAGCTGCCTCATCACCAGCTCTTCGAGATCGTGATCGGTCGCGTTCTCGGGCAATTCAGGCTTCGGTGGCGGCTCCCGACCGATCGCGTCGGCGTCGTCGCCGCCGAGCCGAAACAGCCGCCCGTCGACGTAGACGGTAAAACTGCCGCCCAGCGACTGGGTCAGGTAGCCGGTGGTCCCGGCCGGCAGGTTCACCATCTGGCCCTCGGGAATCAAGGCCACGTCGGCGTCGCGTTCGAATTTGACGGGTGCGTATGATTGACTGAACATCTGTTGCAAAAATTCGCCTATTCAGGACCAATATTGTACGCTTTCGGCTGCTGATTGTCTGCCCGGCGACGATGCCGGGCAGACTCAAGTCATCGTTGCTCGACGTTTTCCTGCGACGCGATTCCCAGCGCGCGCTCGGCTGCCTGCCGCGTCAGCGGGTGGTAACCGGGTTTCGCGCGTTGGTAGACGTCGATGGCCCATTCGCGGCCCCAGTCGGTGGCGGCCAGTTCCTCGTAAAGCGGGCGGGTGAACTTGTTGCGCCCGACTTCCAGCAGGAAGTCTTCAAGCCGCTCGATGCCGGGTTCGTAGCGCGTTTCAATAGCGCGCACCAGCCACAGGTAGAGGATTTCGACGTTGCCGGTGCCGGTCAGGCCGAACTCGGCGTCCATCGCGGCCATCTGCTCGGCGTCAAGCCGGTCGCCCAGCTTGAGCAGGAAGTGGCGCCATTCGCTCACCGTCCACTCGTCGACAGGGATTTCGCTCAGCTCGATCTCGCCGTCCAGCCACTGACGTCGCCACTCGTCGACCTGGTCGAAGGCACCGGACGCCGGCAGCACCGCATATCCAGGCAGGCCGGGCTCGAAAATCCACTCGCGCACCTGCTCCATGCTCACCGCGTCGGGGTCTTGCGGCAGCAGGTTGGCCTCCAGGTAGGCGATGAATTCTTCGGTGTCGATCGACTCGAATGCGAAATGATCGAAGTACTGGCGCAGGAACGCATCCAGGGTCTCTCGACCGAACCGGTCTTCCAGCCATAGCAGGAACAGCCGGCCTTTGTCATACGGCACGCCGTTGAAGGCCTGCTCGGGATCCTGGCCGGAAAGATCGCGCGCCAGCACCTGCTCGGCCTCGTCGAGTTCCTTGAGTTCTTCCTGCAGCCCGATCCGGTCGAGCGTGGCTTCCATCTCGGCCCGCTCCGGACCATACAGTGCCTCGACGATACGGTTCTCGAAATAGGTGGTGAAGCCCTCGTTGAGCCATAAATCCTGCCAGGCCGAGTTGGTGACCAGGTTGCCCGACCACGAGTGCGCGAGCTCATGCGCGATCAGCGCGGTCAGCGACTTGTCGCCGGCGATGACCGTCGGCGTGATGAAAGACAGACGCGGGTTCTCCATCCCGCCGAACGGGAAGCTGGGCGGCAGGATCAACAGGTCGTAGCGGTCCCAGCGATACGGGCCGTAGAGCGCCTCGCCGGCGTCGATCATGGCTTCGAGCTCCGAGAATTCCTCGGCTGCGGCGTCGACCAGCGACGGTTCGGCGTAGACGCCCGAGCGCGGGCCCGTGGGTTCGAATTCAAGCTTGCCGACGCCGATCGCCATCAGGTAGGACGGAATGGGCTGCGGCATGTTGAATTCATATACGCCGTCGGACTGGATTTCGGTCGGGTTGCCGGCCGCGCCCATCACGGCCATCAGGTCGCTCGGCACGGTGATTTCGGCGTCGAAGGTATAGCGCACCGCCGGCGTGTCCTGCAGCGGCACCCATGTGCGCGCGAAAATCGGCTGCGACTGCGAAAACAGGAACGGCTCGCCGCTGGTGGTCTGCTGCCCGTCAAGCCACTGCAGGCCGAACGCATCTGGCGAGGTCGTGTAATCGATGCGGATCCGGTCGACGCCGCGCTCCATCGCGATGATCAGCGGCGCGCCCAGATATTCGTTTTCCGGATCGGAATCCGCCAGGCGCCAGGAGAGCGGCTTCAATTCGCCGTCCGGCCCTACGCGGTTGATGTCGCGAACGTCCAGCCTCCAGGTATCCAGCACCAGACGTTCGGCAAGGTCGTCCTGGGCCAGGTCCAGCGTGACGTGGCCGCTCAGAGTGCGATCGGAGAAATCGGCGGTCAGCGCCAACGCCAGATGTTCGATACGCACCTGCTCGTAGTTGGCGTAGCTGTGCGGGTCGGCGCCCAGGTCGACGGTAGTATCGATCGGCTCGATTGCGGGATCACAGGCCGTCAGCATCACAACCAGAACGGCGCCGAGCATCGGCGCGGCGGGAAATTTTTTCATCGTTGAATCTCGGTGGGGATATAGGTCGCCGGGACGGTTGCGTCCCGGCGACTGGATTTACGTTGGGCTGGTCCGGCGTTCTATTCGGCGGTCTTCATCTGCGACTGGAGGTAATTCTGCTCGCCGACCTTGTCCATCAGGTCGATCTGGGTTTCCAGCCAGTCGACGTGGTCTTCCTCGTCGCACAGGATCTTTTCGAACAGTTCGCGCGAGACGTAATCACGGATTTCTTCGCAGTACTGAATCGCGTCCCGAAGATCGGGGATGGCCTGGTGCTCCAGCTTGAGATCGCTCTCCAGCACTTCGCGAACGTTCTCGCCGATCCGCAGCTTGCCCAGATCCTGCAGGTTGGGAAGGCCTTCCAGGAACAGCACGCGCTTGATCAGCTCGTCGGCATGCTCCATCTCCTCGATGGATTCCTGGTACTCCTTCTTGCCCAACGTATCCAGACCCCAGTCCTCGAGCATGCGTGCGTGCAGGAAGTACTGGTTGATTGCGGTGAGCTCGTTTTTGAGCACCTTGTTGAGAAACTCGATGACCTTGCTGTCGCCTTTCATGGAATGCCCTTTCGAATGTTTGATTAGGGGTGATTTCGGTGACAAGGATAACGCAAGTTTGCGAAAAGCCGGGAAATGAGAATTGTTAAGAAAGGGCCGGTTTTGGGGTTCGGGCTTCCGGTTTCGGGAAAAGCAGAAATTCAGAACCACAGCATCGGATTCGGAATTTGCGGCACTGAGCAATTCCTTGCCGCAAGCGCCGGCACGGACGGAAAGATTTGCCTGGCAACCCTTTCACGAAGCCCGCCGCTCCCAACCCGCCCGCCAAGCTCCAAGGCCGATGGATTTTCTTTCTCAGGTGCGCAGAGGCGCCGAAAAATACCGGAGCGCAAGTGCCGTGTGTGTGAGGAATTTTTTCGCCCACGAGGTGCGGCTGAGAAGGAAAAGACGCGGCCCATCCCCCTAAAGGGCTTGGTCGCCTTCTTCGCCGGTCCTTATCCTTACTGCCCGCTCGATCGTGGTGACGAATATCTTCCCGTCGCCGATCCTTCCCGAGGCGGCGGTCTCGCGGACGATTTCGACGACGTGTTCCACGCGGTCGTCGGGCACGGCGATCTCGAGTTTGAGCTTGGGCAGGAAATCGACTACGTACTCGGCACCGCGATACAGCTCGGTATGCCCCTTCTGCCGGCCGAATCCCTTGACCTCGCTGACCGTCATGCCTGTTACGCCCGCGTCGCCCAGTGCGTCGCGCACGTCGTCGAGCTTGAATGGCTTGATGATGGCGGTGATCATCTTCATGGCAACCGGTTCCGTGTATTCAAGTTGCGCCAGAGTAACCAATCCCGCGCCATCTGACTACCGCAATCCGCAACGCGGACCAGCCCGGGTCTTTCCGTTCGCTTGCTCCCGCTCGGATACACTATCTTCATTCACGGATACAGAAGGCAGCCCATGGCCAAGCCCGACTTCACGACGCTGGACCAACTCACCCGCAAGCTCGCCGAGTCGCTTCCGCGCGAATGGAAAAAGACCGGCGAGGATATCGAAACCCGCTTCCGCCAGGTGCTCGAAGCCCAGCTGTCGAAGCTGGACCTGGTCACCCGCGAGGAATTCGAGATTCAGAAACGCGTGCTGGAGCGATCGCGCGAAAAGCTCGAGCAACTGGAAAAGAAGGTAGGGAATCTCTGAACAACCCTGCGTGGGCGCGGCGGCGCCTTTGCGGGAGGCTCCGGCTTGGCTTGGGCGAGCGTGGTTTGGTTGTTCCAAATGAGCGAGCCCGATTGTCATGACAAGCAAGCTGGAGGCCCCGCAAAGGCTCGTCCCGAAGGGTTTCGCCGGAAAAGCCGCATCTCGCGCGGTGCGACCCTCGGCCGTAGCTATGGCTACTGTCACTCGGTCCGCACCACACGATCTGCGGCTTTTCCGACTGAAACGCGCTCCGCGCAGGGTTATTCAGAGGTTCCCTAAACGAACTCGATTGAAGGAGATCCGCATGCGACTGCTTACCTGCACAGGCGCGCCCAGCCCGAGGCGCGTGACGCTGTACCTGGCCGAGAAGGGCATCGAACTCGAGATGGTAGAAGTCGACCTGAAATCCGGCGAGCACATGAGCGACGCTTTCCAGGCCCTGAGCCCGGAATGCACGGTGCCGGTGCTGGAGCTCGACGACGGCAGCTGTCTTTGGAACAGCATTGCGATTCGCCAATATCTGGAGAGCCTGCACCCTGAGCCGGTGCTGCTCGGGCGCGATGCGCTGGAACGCGCTCGCGTGACCCAGTACGTTTTCTGGATCGAGCACAACGGGATGATGCCGGCCGCTGAGGCATTCCGCAACGCGGCCAAAGGCATGACCGACCATGCGCTGCCCGGGCGCCGACCAGTGCCGCAGATCGAAGCCCTGGCCGAGCGCGGCACGCGCCGATTCGGCCATTTTCTCGAAGACCTCGACGGCTTCCTGGCCGAGCGGGACTACGTTGCCGGTGACGCGTTCACGGTCGCCGACATCGACGCGCTGGTCATGGTCGACTTCGGTTGCCGCGTGACCAGGACCGAACTCTTCAAGCTGGACGCCCACGATAATCTTTTAAAGTGGTACGAGCGCGTCCGCAACCGCCCGGCCATCCGCGCCGAGGGCTAGGGAATCTCTGAATAACTCTGCACGGGCGCGACGGCGCCTTTGCGGGAGGCCCCGGCCCTGTTTGGCCGAACGTGGTTGTTCCAAATAAGCGGCCCGACAAGCTGGAGGCTCCGCTAAGACCCATCGCGCCCGTGCCTATTCAACCAGAGGTTCTTTACCTACCCCACAGCTTCCGTTTTTCCTACCCGGATTCCGGTCGCTTTGCCGACGCGCTTCTGTTGCTTACCCGCCAGACTGGCGTCCGTTGATTCGTTTACGGGTAGGACCATGAACCTGGCTATCGTTCATACTCGCGCCCAGGTCGGCGTCGCTGCGCCGCCGGTGCGCGTCGAGGTGCATATTGCCGGCGGGCTGCCGAGCTTCAATATCGTCGGCCTGCCGGACTCGGCGGTGCGCGAGTCGCGCGACCGGGTGCGCGCAGCGATTGCCAACTCGGGTTTCTCGCCGCCCTCTCGGCGCATCACCGTATCGCTGGCGCCGGCCGACCTGCCCAAGGACGGGGGCAGGTTCGACCTGCCGATTGCGCTGGGCATCCTGGTCGCGTCCAACCAGCTCAAGACCGACCTGCTCGGGCAATACGAGTTTCTCGGCGAGCTCTCGCTGGCCGGCGAGGTACAAGGCATATCGGGATGCCTGCCGGCCATTCTGCATGCGCGCGACGCCGGCCGTCGCCTGGTGCTACCCCGGGCCAACGCGGCCGAGGCCGGACTGGTCGGCAATACCGACTGCCGGTTGGCCGATGACCTCGCGGGCGTGTGCAACGCGCTGGCCGGCCGCGCGGAACTGGATGCGCCGGAGGTAGTGCAAACGCGAGGTGTGGCCGACCTGCCGGATCTCGAAGACGTGCGCGGGCAGGCCCGGGCCCGGCGCGCGCTGGAGATCGCAGCGGCCGGAAATCACAATCTGCTGATGATCGGCCCGCCAGGCACCGGCAAGACCCTGCTGGCCTCACGCCTTGCCGGAATTCTTCCCCTGCTTGACGAGTCCGAAGCGCTGGAGACGGCCGCCATCGGCTCGGTGTGCGGCAAGCCGCTGGAGCCCGAGCGCTGGCGCGAGCGGCCGTTCCGCGCGCCGCACCATACCGCCAGCGGCGTCGCGCTGGTCGGCGGCGGAGCGCGTCCGCGGCCCGGCGAAATTTCACTGGCGCACAACGGCGTGCTGTTCCTGGACGAGCTTCCAGAGTTCGACCGCAAGGTGCTGGAGGTTCTCAGGGAGCCGCTGGAGTCCGGGCGGATCGTGATCTCCCGCGCCGCGCTGCAGGCCGAGTTCCCGGCCCGTTTCCAATTGATCGCAGCAATGAACCCGTGTCCGTGTGGTTATGCGGGCGATGAATCAGGTCGCTGCCACTGTTCGCCGGACCAGATACATCGCTACCGATCCAGAATTTCCGGTCCGCTGCTGGATCGCATTGACCTGCACGTGGAAGTCCCACGCCAGAAGTTCGGGCAGTATCCGGCCGGCGAGGCTTCGAAACTTGTGCGCCTGCGCGTGGCTGCGGCGCGTGCGGTGCAGCTTGACCGCCCGGCGCTCAACGCGCGACTGGACGTGGCCGGTGTGCGCGAACATTGTCGGCTGGACGCGGCCGGCGAAAAGCTGCTGGAGACCGCCTGCGAGCGACTGAATCTCTCGGCCCGGGCGCACCAGCGCATCATCAAGGTTGCACGCACCATTGCAGATCTCGACGGTGCCGAAAGAATTACCAACGCCCACCTGGGCGAGGCGATCGGCTATCGACAATTGGACCGGCAGCAGCGCGACGCGGCCTGACCGCGCTTTTTTCTCGCTCCTCCCGCTGAGAGCATGAAACCAAAGACCGGTTTTGATATCGAAAGGTTTTCTTGGTGACCTTTGTGCCGTTTCGTGCTTCCGGTTTCCTGCTCTTGAACCGGGTCATGAATCAGCCGGGATCGAGCTTCTCGCGGTTTGTCCGCAGCGCATCAAGCGGTCAACATTCATCCAACGTGTTCGCTTCGGGCGTTAAAGTAGCTAAATGGCAGTCCTTTTTGAATCTCGCTTCGTTTTCGCGCTTACGCTGACGGTTGCGCCGTTGTGGCTCTCCGCCCAGCCCGTGGTGACCGAAATTTCGGGCATCGATGGTGAAATGCGTGCCAACGTGCAGGCATCGCTGTCGCTGGAGCAGGCCGAAGACCTCGAACAGGTTTCGGTGTGGCGACTTCGCCAGATGGCCTCCGACGCTCGCGAAGAGGTGCGTCAGGCCCTGGAGCCGTTCGGCTTCTACTCGGCCAATGTTTCCGTGCGGCTGGAAGAGCCCGAACGAGAGGGTGCGCCGTGGCATGCCCAGGTGCAGATCGAGCCCGGAGAACCGGTCGTGATTCGTGCGGTGGAAATTGCCATCAGCGAGCCGGCCAGCACGCTGGAGGCTTTCGAGCAGTGGCGATCCCGATGGCCGCTTTCGGAAGGCTCGGTTCTCAGGCACCGGCCCTACCAGCAGGCGCTCTCGGAGATCGAGCAGATCGCCGAATCGCACGGGTTTTTCGACGCGCGCTTCGCCCGGCGCGTGATTCGCGTCGAACCGGATCGAAACGAAGCCTCGATCACCGTCGACTATGCCGCCGGAAGTCGATATGTGATCGGCGATATCGACTACGGCGATTCCGGCTTCAACGAAGGCCTGATGCGTGCGCAAACCGTGGTCGAGCCCGGCTCGCCTTATGTCAGCGCCGAATTGGACCGGCAACGCGAGGTGCTTGTGCGCACCGGTTACTTCGATCAGGTGATCGTGGAGCAGCGGCGAGATGCCGAAGCGAACGAGGTGGATCTCGTATACAACTTGAAGAAGCGCCCGCCCAACACGTACCGGGCGCTGGCAGGATTCGGCACGGACACCGGCGCGCGCTTGCAGTTGGGCTGGACGCGCCACTACCTTTCCGATCGTGGCGATCGGCTCGATACGCGGTTTGGCGCTCAACAGACCGACAGCGAGTTCGTGCTCCGAACCAATTATCAGCATCCATTTGGCAATCAGCCCGGCAACTTCCTGACCGGCGAAGTGCTGCTCAAGCGCGAGAGCGACCGATTCAGGCTCGAAGACGTCGACCGGATCGAGCCGGTGTTCGAATCGTTCAGCGGCAAACGCAACCAGGCCCAGCTGACCGTGGGGCGCCTGCGCGAGCGTCCGTTACTCGAGCGGCCGTTCGAGCCGTTGCGCGAACGACTGTTCGTGACCTTCCTCAATGAGCAGTTCGACGCGTTTTCGCAATCCTCGCTGAGCGACGAGCAAATTGCGCTGCTACGCGCCAACCCCGGCCTGCGGCCGTTTCTGAATACCGATACCAACACTGTGGCACTCGGCGGCGAGTGGACGCTGTTCCAACTGATCGGCGAAGGCTTTGCCACCGAGGGCCTGTATACCCAGGCCCGAGTGCTGGGTTCGGTGGAATCGCTGGGCTCTGATACCAGCTTTCTCCAGGGCTATATCACAGGCCGATGGCACTGGCGTTTCCTGCCGAAGCACAAGCTGCTGGTGCGCGGCGAACTGGGTTACACCGCGGCCGATACCACCACTTTGAACCTGGCGATCCCTGGTGATCCCCGCAGCCTCAAACTGGACATTACCGAGCTGCCGGAACTGTTCCGATTCAAGGCCGGCGGCGACCGGTCGGTGCGCGGCTACGGCTACGAGGCGCTGAGCACCAACCGCAACGGCGCCAATCACACGCTGGTGGGATCGATGGAATACGAGTGGAACTTCGCCGGTGATTTCGCCGCCGCGGCGTTCTACGACATCGGCAACGCGTTCAACGATTTCGCCGAGCCCAATCTCAAGCGCGGCGTCGGAGTGGGGTTTCGTTGGTATACGCTGATCGGTCCGGTGCAGCTGGACCTGGCGCGCGCGCTGGACGACGACAGCTTTCAAATTCACTTCACCATCGGGACCAAGCTGCTGTGAAACGATTGTTGCGCTACATCCTGATTGGTCTTGCAGCACTCGTGCTTCTTCTGGTCGTGGGCTGGTGGTGGCTGACCGCCACCCGCAGTGGCGCGGCCTTTCTGCTTGGCCAGGCCCAGTCGCGCCTGGAAAGGCTCGAGTACGGTGCGCTGGAGGGCGGGCTCTCGAAGGGGCTGGTGCTGCGCAACGTGGAATTCGAGCAGGCAGGCCTCGGCATGAGCGTGGGCCGTATGGAGCTGGCTGTCGGCATCCGGCCGCTGCCGACCCGGGTCACGATCCGTCGCCTGGCGCTTGCCGATGTCGAGTTGCGTCTGCCGCCGCCGGCGCCGGCCGAACCCGATGTCGCGCCTTTTGAAATGGCCGACTACACGGCGCCGGTCGAGGTTGTCGTCGAGGATTTTGAGCTGGTCGACTTCACCATGCGGACCGCGGCCGACGATACGCCACCCCTGGAAATCCAGCGCGCCGCATTTGCCGGTCGCTATAACGAGGCGCTGGAGATCCAGTCGCTGGCGCTGGATATGGCACCGTATTCGCTCTCGGCCGCCGGCCGCGCGGGGCTCGATTCACCGTGGACGGTCGACCTGGGCCTGGATGCCCACTGGGCGGTCGACGATGAGACCAGCCAGT
>DATFJJ010000250.1:0-5184 GCA_035269245.1 Wenzhouxiangellaceae bacterium
GAAGGGACCGATGAAGGGCGCCACCATCGGTCATGCCAAGCAGCGAACGCTTCCCGGGCGTTATGTAGGCATTACCGAGCCCGGCATCATCGCGGCCGAGTCGCCGAATCCGATCGTCAACGAGCTGGTCATCCTGCCCGACATCGAGAAGCGTCTCGAGGCGTTCGTCCGGCTGGGTCATGGCATCGTGGTGTTCCCCGGCGGTGCCGGAACCGCGGAAGAGATCCTGTTTTTGCTTGGCGTGCTGCTTAACCCCGCAAACAGCGAGATGCCGTTTCCGCTTATTTTTACCGGCCCGGCGTCTTCGGCGGACTACTTCGAGGAAATCGACCAGTTCGTGCGCTACGCGCTGGGTGAGGATGCGGCCGAGCGTTACAAGATCATCATCGACGACCCGGAAGCGGTGGCGGTGGAGATGAAGAAAGGCCTCAAGGCTGTACGTGACTACCGCGTCGAAACCAAGGACGCGTTCTATTTCAACTGGCAACTGCAGATCGATCCGCAGTTTCAGCGGCCTTTCGATCCGACGCACGAAGCCGTCGCCGCGATGTCCGTGGCGCGCGATCTCCCGCGCCATGAACTCGCCGCCAATCTCAGGCGCGTGTTTTCAGCGATTGTTTCCGGCAACGTCAAGTCCGACGGTATTCGTCGCATAAGGGAGCACGGTCCGTTCGAGATCCATGGCGAGGCCGATCTGATGGATAAGCTTGACCGGTTGCTCGACCGGTTTGTCCGGCAGCATCGGATGAAGTTGCCGGGGGGCAAGGCTTACGAGCCTTGTTATCGGGTCATTCGTTGATTCTTTGGGGCTTCGCCCGGCTGGTGTTCTGCACCCGGCCGGTTGCGGCGGTTCGCTGAATTCAACGTCAAATTCAACATCATTTCGCCCCGCGCTTCGCGCTTGCGGGCGACCTGCTTTTGTCAGTCGCGACAAAAGTAGGCAAAAGCGCTTTTTACAGGCAGCAGAGGGTTGCGCTGCGGGTTGGTGGGACAGGTGGTTAAGTATTAGATCGCGGCGTTGGCTGGAGATCTTTCTGTCCGTTCGTCATGTTCGCCCTGGCTTGCGGGTGACGACCAGATTTCGGCTTCGATCTTTATCGGAGCGGGGTCGTGTCGAACGAGGTCATCGTCATCATCGGTGGATGCTGAAGAGGGTTCCAGTTTGGGGCGGTGAGTGGGTTCCGGGGCTCTGTCGGCTTTGGGGTTCTGGAACCGCTTGCCGGACGCTTCCTGCCTTTGGTTGCGTGCCGGGTGCTGCCTTGCATGTTTCCGTAGGAGGCGTCTCCAGGCGCCGAGGGCTTTACCGGATCGCGGCCGGGAGACCGCTCCTACAAGAGATTTCGGATAACGTCATCATGCCCGCCACCGGACAAGAACACAGTTCGAGAGCAGGCCCAAATCTCCCTCATCGTCGGAAACTGGAACCTGCTTCAGCATCCCCGACGGACAAGTGCGGGCACAATCATGACGACCCCGCTCCGATAATTATCGAAGCCGGAATCTGGTCGTCACCCGTAAGCTGAAAACGAACACACCGCGCGGACAAGAAGATCCGGGATCGAAGCCCGATGCCTTGCAGCCAACCCCAGACCGCTCCGACCGGCGCCTCGAACAGCTGCCGCTTCTAAAAAGCGTTTTTGCTTCCTTTTCATGCGCTTGTGAAAAGCAGGTCGCCTGCAAGCGCGCAGCGCGAGGCGAAATGAAGTTGAAGCAAAAGCCAGCCAAAGGAAACTGGATCGCGAGGCGAAATGAAGTTGACTTTGAAGTCAGAGGTTGAATTCAAGGAGCCGCCGCACCCGGCCTGGTGCTCTATTCAGCGGGTGCCCCATCAACCACCCGAATCGCCGGATTCGCGCCGCGATTCCAGCATCCGCTCACGCAGGTCCTGTAGGCGCTCGCGCGTCTGCGCGCCGACTTCTTCGGTTTCCAGGCCCGGCTGCATCAGCCGGCGAAGATCGGTCAGTTCGATCCCGCGGGTCGGAATCAGGGTACCGTCTTCCAGCCGCATGAAGTCCCGCTGGGCGCGCTCGCGCCGCTGGTGGATAAGCATATCGCTTGCATCGATGCGCGCCATCGGACCCTGGAACGTCATTTCCTCGACCATGGCCTGCAGCCGTTCACCGCCGCGACCATTCTCGCCGCCGAACGCCGGTTGGGGCCAGCGGGCGGCATAGCTGCCGTCGGCAGTGACCAGAATTTCGATGGCGCAGCCGTCGGGGTGTCCCTGGATAGTGTCGGTTTCGCTGTCCGTGACCAGAAAAAGCAGGTAGCGCGGCCGCTCGTCCCAGGGTGCCATGCGCGGAAAGTAGCACTCGTTTTCGCTCAGTCCTTGTTCATGCACGATGATCACGCCCTTCACGGGCGCCTGCGATCGATAAGTGATCAAGGGCCGGAGCCAGGCTTCTCCGTCGACGGGAAAATCGCGGTTGTACTTGTAGTCGATGCGGTCGAGCTGCGCGAGCGCGACGATGTCCGAAGTCGCGGCCCGGTCCGCCAGCCAGTGCGAGTCGTCCTGGGCGGTGGCAAACTGAGCGCTGAACAACAGCGACGGGGCATAGAAAAGCGCAGACAAGAAGAAATGTTTCATGGCAACCATGGACCGTTTGTCGCTGACGGGGTTCCGGCCGATCAACGCGAAAGCGCGGCGCCCAGCCGGATCCGCTGGTCGGGGCCGAGGACAGGGCTCCACGCCGGGGCGTGCGCGCCGGTCAGCACGATCACGGTCGAGCCCCAGTGAAAACGGCCGAGCTCGTCACCGCGGGCCATCACCACCGGTGTGTCGAAGCTGCGCTTGCGGACGCTCTTGCCGGGGCGCGGGTTGTCGGCCGGATCCCAGGTGGTGCTGATGCCGGCGACCAGCATGGCCGCGACCATGACGACGGCAACCGGCCCGTATTCGGTTTCGAACAGCGCCGCCATTCTCTCGTTGCGTGCATAAAGCCTTTCGATGGCGCGGCTGGTGCTGGCCGAGACGCTGAACAGCTTTCCCGGGATGCGAACGTCGGCAACCAGCCGCCCGTCCAGCGGCATGTGCACGCGGTGATAATCGTGCGGCGCGAGGTAGATCGTCGCGAATTTTCCGGCGTTGAAATGGCCAGCCCATTCGGGTCCGCCAAGCAGTTCATCGACTTTGAAATTCCGACCCTTGGCCTGGATGATGCGGCCCCGGTCTATGGCGCCGATCTGGCTGACGGTTCCGTCGCACGGGCTGGCCAGCGCGTGCGGGTCTTCCGGAAACTCGCGCACGCCCGGTTTCAGCGCCCGGGTAAAGAAGGCGTCGAAGCAGTCGAAGCCCCCGTCGGGAAATCGGCACTCGTCCAGGCGGACCGGATACAGACGGCTGAACGAGCCGATCAGCGCCCGCCGCAGCCAGCGACTGTTGGACACCGCGTTGGCCACGCGGGTCAGTCCGTGCTGGGGCAAAATGTGCTGCGGCCATGTTTTCAAGCGGGACATCTTCTCAGCCCTGCGCACGGATCAGCGCAAACAGGTCTGCGGCAATCGCGTCGGCGTCGCTGGCTGGTGGGAATCGTCCGATCATTCGGCCCCGGGAATCGACGATGACGATCATCCCCGAATGATCCACGGCGTAATAGCCGCTTTCATCCGGGCTGCGACGAATGAACATGGCACCGACCTGGCCGGTCAGCGCGGCCAGCGCATCGTCGTTTCCAGTAACCGCCTCGAAGCGGTCATCGAAGTAGTTCACGTAGTCCTGCATGGTCTTTCCGGCGTCGCGGTCGGGATCCACGGACACGAACACGACCTGCGGCATCGAATCGACGCGCATGGTTTCGAGTTTCTCCATTGCGCGCGCGAGAACGCCGAGCGTGTCCGGGCAGATATCCGGACAGTTCGTGAAACCGAAGAACAGAAGCGACAGGCGACCCTGGAGATCTTTTTCGGTGAACGCCGAACCCGTTGCATCCTCGAGCTCGAACGGCGCCAGCGTTCGCGCCTCGGGATAGATGGATGCCGCCTGAAGCTCCACCGACTGCTCGAGCAGTCCGCGTGCGATGATCAGTCCGGCAAGCAGCGCCGCCAGTGCAACCAGGGCAATGATCAGCGCGCGACCGCTCTGGGCACGAACGGTGCCGCGACCTGCGTGTTGTCTCGCCGCATCTACGCGAGTACGGCTTCGAATCGAACAAGCTGAGAAGAATGGATACATCGGTCGGATTATACCAATGCTCTATACTCCGGCCGATGAACCGGGAAGCCGAAAATACGTCCCCTGAAACCATCCTCGACTGGGCCGAGCAGGCTGCCGAGCGGATGCAGCGTGCCGGCTTGTTTTTCGGCCATGGCACCGCCACGGCATTCGACGAGGCCTGCTGGATGATTTCGCATTCTCTCGATCTTGCACCGGATTTCGACGACGGCATGATGCGGGTGAAGCTAAAAGCCGGGGAATTCGATGCGCTTGAGCGGCTGCTTCAGAAGCGCATCGAAACGCGCAAACCGCTGGCTTACCTGATCGGCGAGGCCTGGTTTGCCGGGCTTCGGTTTCAGGTCGACGAGAACACCCTGGTGCCGCGCTCGCCGCTGGCCGAGCTGATCGTACAAGGCCTTTCGCCCTGGCTGGAACTGGATCGGCCACTGCGGGTTCTGGACGTGGGTACCGGCTCCGGATGCATCGCGGCGGCGTTCGCCTGGCACTGGCCGGCGCTGCACGTCGATGCGACCGATATCAGCGCCGTTGCGCTCGAGCGCGCCGCCGACAACCTGCGCCGACTCGGCCTTGTCGAGCGCGTTCGACTGATTGAATCCGACGTCTATTCAGCACTTGAAGATGGCCCGGATCAGGCCGGTCGCTACGATCTCGTGGTGTCGAATCCGCCTTACGTGCCAAACGCTTCGATGGACGGATTGCCGGCCGAGTATCTGCACGAGCCGGACATGGCGCTGCGTGCCGGGGACGACGGGCTGGATATCGTCCGTCGACTGCTGAAAGGTGCGCCGGAGCGCCTGACGCCGGGCGGTTTCCTGCTGCTTGAAGTCGGCGAAGCGGCACCGCAAACCCAGAGCTTGCTCGGCGATGTCGCGTCGATCTGGCTGGAATTCGAACACGGCGGCGAAGGCGTGGTGCTGCTCGACCGGGCCGCCTGCCTGCAATGGCGAGAGGAAAACCAATGAGCTTCAATCGATTCGGCAGGGTACTCAACATCACGACCTTCGGCGAAA
>DATFJJ010000251.1:0-2245 GCA_035269245.1 Wenzhouxiangellaceae bacterium
TTCCAGCGCGAAACCGCCGTGCGCGGCCAGCTGGTCGAGCATGTGGTCGAAAAAGCCGATGCCGGTGCTGTTGGCGATGGGCTTTTCGGCATCCAGGTTCACCGAAACCGATATGGCCGTCTCGTTGGTCTTGCGCTCGACGTGCGCCGTTCGGGCTTTTTCGAGCAAGCGGTCGGCAACCTGGGGCCAGCTCGTACCGTCAGGCCCGACGCGCAGGCCTTGCAGACCCATGTTCGCGGCCAGCTGCATGTCGGTTTCGCGATCGCCGATCACGGCCGAGCGTTCGCGGTCCATGTCCGGATCGCGCAGGTATTCCAGCAGCATGCCGACGCCCGGCTTGCGGTCCGGACTATTGTCCTCGGGCAGACTCGGGTCGATGTGCTCGGCGTCGAATCCGATGCCCTGCGAGCCGAGAATCTGCAGCAGTAATGCGTGCGGGCCTCGGAAATCCTCTTCGGGGAACGAAGCAGTGCCCAACCCATCCTGGTTGCTGACCATGACGAAACGGTAGCCGGCTTCCTTCAGCCTCAGCAGGGCCGGAATCACAGCCGGCATCAGCCGAAATTTCTCGAGTGAATCCACTTGCTCGTCTTCCGGCTCCTCGATCAGGCAGCCGTCGCGGTCGATGAACAGGATCTTTCGATAACTCATGAATTCCACTCTCGCATGAAACCGATCAGGGCAGTGTTTTCTTCCGGCGTGCCAATCGTGATTCGAACACAATCCCCGAGGCCCGGTTGGGCCGACTGATCGCGAAGCCGGATGCCGGCGGTGCCGGCGTCCTGTACCAGTCGCGGCCCGTCTGCGGCGCGTACCAACACGAAATTGGCCGCGCCCGGCCAGACCTTCGCGATTCCCGGGCTCGAGACCAACGCCTCGGTGACGCGACCGCGCTCGCCGGCCAGCGTAGCCAGGTGTTTGCGCTCGGCGGCCAGTGACTCTTCGGTCAGCGCGCGCATCGCGATCGTAACGGTGGGCGTCGGCAACGGATAAGGCGCGATGATTCGTCTGAGCAGGTCGATGACCACCGGGTTCGCGATGACCGCGCCCAGGCGGCACCCGGCCAACGCGTGCGCCTTGGACAGCGTACGCAACAGCACAAGGTTCGGGTGCTCGGCAAGCAGCGGGATCATGGACGTCTCGGGTGCGAATTCGACGTAGGCCTCGTCGACCACGACCAGGCCGATGTCTTCCTGCGCGCTTGCCAGTTCGCTTACCGTCTCGGCCTCGATGGTGTTGCCGGTCGGGTTGTTGGGCGAACACAGGAATGCGATCCGGCAGCCATCGGCCTTTTCGCCCAGATCTTCGGGCAGTTCGAATACATCTCCGGTGTCGACCAACGGCGCCTGCACGACTTCGGCGCCCTGCACTCGGGCCGACAGCGCATACATCCCGAAGCACGGCGGGCAAACCAGGACACGGTCCTGCCCCGCCCGGCAGAACACCCGCATCAGCAGGTCGATCCCTTCGTCGCTGCCGCGCGTGACCAGCAGGTTTTCGGGCCGCGTTGCGTAAAGCTCGGCCAGACGCAACTTGAGCCCGGCCGGCTGCGGATCAGGATACCGGTTCAGGCCGAGCCCGCCGTCGCCGGCCGGCGGCCACGGGCTTTCGTTGGCGTTGAGAAGAATCCCGGCCGAATCGGCCAGCGCTCGGGCCGAGGCATAGGGCCTCAGCGCCCGAATCTCGGGCCTTGCCAGTTCCTCAAGGGCTTCCGGATTCAAGAGACGGTATCCTTCTGCAGCCGCAGTTCTATGGCCAGTCGGTGCGCATCCAGGCCTTCGTGCGCGGCCAGACGCGCACCGGGCGGGCCCAGGTCACGGAGCCCGGACAGGCTGGCGCGCTGCACCGTCATGCGGCGCATGAAGTCGACCACGGCCAGGCCCGAGGTCGTGCGCGCCCAGCCGCCTGTCGGCAGCGTATGATTGGTGCCCGAGATGTAGTCGCCCAGCGATTCCGGGGTGTAGTGGCCGACGAATACCGAGCCGGCGGTGCTGACGCGCTCGGCCACGCTCTCGGCGTCGCGGGTCTGGATGATCAGGTGCTCCGGCGCGTAACGCTCGCTGACTTCGACCGCCTCAATCATGCCGCCGACCCGCACCAGCACCGCGTGCTCCAGCGCCTTGGAAGTGGTGTCGGCACGGGAAAGCCGCTTGAGCAGGTTCTCGATCTCGTCACGCACGGCGTCCGCCAGGCGGGTCGAATCGGTCACCAGTATTACCTGCGAGTCCGGACCGTGCTCGGCCTG
>DATFJJ010000252.1:0-3853 GCA_035269245.1 Wenzhouxiangellaceae bacterium
GCGACGATTGGACAGAGACAAAGCTCCTGAGGCCGGAGTCGCCACGCTCGAGTTCCTGGCAGATCAGTCCGTAACTGACCGAATTCAGGCCTGCGCAACCGTAGCCTTCGAGGCTGGATCCCAACAGCCCCAGATCGGCGATCTCGGGAATAAGCTCTTCCGGAAAACGGCCAGCATCAAAGCACTCCGGAATGAGCGGCAACGCGCGCTCGTCGACGAAGCGGGCTACCGAGTCCCGAATCATGCGCTCTTCGTCGCTCAGTTCTTCGGCTATGTTGTAAAGATCAAACGAATCGAGTTTTGACATGGACAACTGGGTCTCGGCTATGAAAAGAGAATTCGCCGCAGGCTAACCCGCTGGCGTGCATGCCGCGACAATGTGTTGCGATTCTCCCGGCCAGGTGGTGCGGCGGGCCGTCAATTCCGGGGTGCGCTGCTGACTGCGCAGGATTGTACCAGCGCGGGCTCATGGCGGGCCAAAGGATCGCTATAATACCGTGCTGGATTTACCTGGATCGAATATTTATGCGTCATACATGGATTGTGGCCGTAATGATCACTCTGGTGCCGCTCGGTTTGTCGGCACAGGGCGATCCCGAGCGTGGCGAGGTGCTTGCCTACACCTGCTCCGGATGTCACGGCATCCCGTTCTACAAGAACATCTACCCGACCTACAGCGTACCGAAACTCGGTGGTCAGAATCAGGAATACCTGATTGCCGCGCTCAAGGCCTATCGGGAAGGCACGCGCCAGCACGCGACCATGCAGGCCCAGGCCGCGACGCTTTCCGATCAGGACATTCTTGACGTAACCGCCTATTTCGTGAGCATCGGGGAGAACGGGTCATGAATCGCCTTACTCTTATGACCATCGTGTTGATGACGAGCATGTTTTTGGCGGCGATCACCAGCCCGGCTCATGCCGCCGGGGGCGATTACCGTCGTGGACTTGAGAAATCGCAGGTTTGCCAGTCGTGCCACGGGCGGACCGGCAACGAAAGCCTGCAGCCCAGCTACCCCAGGCTGGCCGGACAGCACGAAGACTATCTGGTGCACGCGCTCAAGAGCTATCGCAACGGCAGCCGCCAGAACGCGGTAATGGCCGGTTTCGCCGGCAACCTCAGCGACCGGGACATCGCCGACCTCGCCGCTTGGTATTCGCGCCAGGAAGGCTTGCAGGACCTGGACGTCGAATGACGGATCCCCGGGCGCCGCGAGGCTCTGCCGCGCGGCGTTCGGCTGTCCTCAAGTCCTGCCCTCTCGCTCGCCCCTCAAGGCATTACTCGTAATAAGGATTCTTGCCGGTATCGTGATCCGTGCCGTCGGTAACGTTGCGGATTTCCGGGACCAGTTCGCGCAGTTGCGTCTCGATGCCCTGACGCAGCGTCACGTCGACCATCCCGCAGCCGTGGCAACCCCCTCCGAAGCGGAGAACGACATCGTTTTCATCGGTCACGTCTACCAGCGAAACCACGCCGCCGTGCGAAGCGACCATCGGATTTATGCGTGACTCCAGCACCCACGAGACGCGCTCGTGCATCGAGGCGTCGTCGCCCGGTGCCTGGCCCCTCAATCCCGGTGCCCTGATGCTCAGTTCGCCGCCGGTTGCATTGGTCTCGAAATCGATCATCGCGCCGTCCAGCGCGTCCGTGCCGTCCTGGGAGATGAACAACGTGAAGAGCCCGCAATCCACCGGCTGATCATCGGCCTTTTCGTCGCCGGGCGGACAGAAGTTCAGGCTTACGTCAGCGGCCGGCGTGCCCGTCTGGCGCGTGGACAGCCGAAGTTGCGTGCCTTCCGGCTGGTCTTCCAGGAGTTTTGCGAAATAGTCGCGCGCGGTCGGCGTTACTGTAAGCATGCCCATTACCATTTATTGATTCAGTATCGAAAGTATATCGCACTGAATCGGTCCTGTTTCAACCCGGGCTCGTTAAAAAGCGGCCGGGGAAGTAGCGGACCCGGGCGCCGGATGCCCCGAAGCGACTCTTTTCTTTCGTCCTCAGGCCGTTCGCGTCTCAAGACGATCCAGCAACCACGGCAGCGAATGATCAAGACGCCAGTCCATGCCGCTGTGGTTGCCCTCGAACTCGACGTAGTGATGATCCACGTCGGCAGCCGACAAGCGCGCGGCAAATTCGCGGGTTCCGTAGTGAATAAAGTACTGATCGCGGTTGCCGGCGTCCACCCAGAGCCCACGAAGCTGTTTCAATGCGTCGAACGCATCACTTCCGTAATTGACCGGATCGAATGCCAACCAGCGCTGCCAGACCGCGTCGTCCAGCCGGGCCGTGAGCGGATCGAACGGCAGCTGGAGATTAAGCGGCCTGCCCGGCGCCGGCGAGTAGCTCGCCGCCAGGCACAGCACCATCAATGCGTGGAATGCGCGACCGGAGGGCTTGCGGGCGCGCCAGAATGCAGAGACGAATGCCTCGCAGTCTCCATCCCACGCCGCCAATTCGTCACAGCAACTGACAAAATCGCGCTGGTAGACCCGATCGAAACCACAGTCGCCGGCGTGACTCACGACGCCACCGAAAACACCGGGGAATCGAACAGCCAGGTGCAGTCCACCGAACCCGCCCGAAGATTTGCCGAAGACGCCGCGAGCTTCCGGGCGGGCGATAGTTCGGAATCGGCGATCGACTTCCGGAATCAGTTCCTCGACGATATGGCGGGCGTAATGGCCCAACGCCGGCGAATCGACGAACTGGTTGCCGCCCAGCGATGTAAAGCTGTCGGGCATCACGACAATCGCCGGCGCCATCGATTCAGAAGCGATCAGCCGGTCCAGACGCTGCGGTAGATTCTCGCCGTGGTTGCGCCACGCGACCTGGGCCGGACCGGAACTCGTATAAGCGGGCAGGCTCCAAAGCACCGGGTAGAGGCGCTGGCTGTCGCGGCGATAGCCAGCCGGCAGGTAGACCAGCACATCGCGACGGGTTGCATCACCGAGCGGGTTGGCTTCGGCCAGCAGTGGAGAGTCGAACGCGAATGACTCGACGGTACCGCGCGCCTCAGGCGCCGGCGGACGCAACGGATGGACGCCCCGGTAATCGTTCATGCCTGGTTCAGGGGAACGACCTTGCGCTCCTTCGGCGGCACGCGGCCCATCTGGGGAACCAGCTGAGTCAGGATTTCACGCAGTTCGCTGGAGTCGTACCGCTGCACCGCGCGTTCCGCCCGCTGGATGATACTGTCCAGGTTCTGTACGACCTCGATACCGTTGCGCGCAAGCAGGATTTTCTGGTGCCCGGTGCTGGCATAGGACTCGTGCGCGTGGAACAATTCCTCGAACAGTTTTTCTCCCGGTCGAAGACCGGTATATACAATTTCTATGTCGCGACCGGGTTCCTTGCCGGCCAGCCGGATCAACTGTTCAGCCAGGTAACTGATCCTGACCGGCTGGCCCATGTCGAGCACGAAGACCTCGCCGCCCTCGCCCAGCACCGCAGCCTGCAGAATCAGTTGTCCGGCCTCCGCAATCGTCATGAAATAACGCGAAATCTCCGGGTGCGTGACGGTAACCGGACCACCCTTGCGAATCTGCTCGTTGAACAGCGGCACCACAGACCCGGTCGAATTGAGCACGTTGCCGAAGCGCACGGTGATGAACCGCGTGTCGGCGCGCCCATTGACCTGCTGGCAATAGAGTTCGGCGATGCGCTTGGTCGCACCCATGACGTTGCATGGATTGACGGCCTTGTCCGTCGATATCAGCACGAACGTACTGACCGCGTGGCGCGCCGCCGCCTCGGCCATGCGCATGGTTCCGACAACGTTGTTGCGGAATGCTTGGCGAACCTGGTTCTGCAACATCGGCAGGTGCTTGTAGGCGGCCGCATGGAAAATTACAT
>DATFJJ010000253.1:0-2419 GCA_035269245.1 Wenzhouxiangellaceae bacterium
ACCCTGCGACTTGGACATCTTGCGGCCGTCGGCGTCGACGGTGAAGCCGTGGGTGAGCACCGCCTTGTAGGGTGCTTCGCCGTGCATCGCGACAGAGGTTAGCAGCGACGACTGGAACCAGCCGCGGTGCTGGTCCGAACCTTCGAGATAGAGGTCGGCCGGACGGGTCAGCTCTTCGCGCTGGTCCAGAACGCAGTGGTGGGTGACGCCCGAATCGAACCACACGTCGAGAATGTCGGGGACGGGCTCGTAGCGTTCACCATCGACCCCCAGACGTTCGGCGATGTCGTCTTCGTACCAGCCGTCCACGCCCTCCGAGTCGACCAGTGCGGCGAACCGTTCCAGGATGGGGACGGTCTCGGGATGAGGTTGCTGCGATTCGCGATCGATGAACAGCCCCAGCGGGACGCCCCAGGTTCGCTGGCGCGAGATGCACCAGTCGGGTCGATTCTCGACCATGCCGCGGATTCGTGCCTTGCCCCAGTCGGGCACCCAGCGGACGCTGTCGATTTGCTCCAGCGCATCGGCACGCAGGCCGGCCTGATCCATGGAGATGAACCACTGCGGCGTGGTCCGAAACGCGGTCGGGCTCTTGTGGCGCCAGCAGTGGGGATAGCTGTGGCCGAATGGCCTGGCGCAGAGCAGGGCGCCTTTTTCGCGAAGAACCTCGACCAGCCGGTCGTTGGCCTTCCAGACGAATTCGCCGCCGACTTCTGCAGTATCTTCGAGAAACAGGCCGCGGCCGTCTATGGGGTTGACCACCGGCAGATCGTAGATCCGGCCGATGTCGAAGTCTTCCTGACCATGGCCGGGTGCGGTGTGCACCGCACCGGTGCCGGTCTCGGTCGTCACATGATCGCCCAGGATCACGGGCACATCGTATTCGTTGAAGGGGTGCCTGAGCCTCAGGTGTTCAAGCGCGTTGCCGGCGACCGATCCCAGGGTTTCGACGTTCTCCAGGCCGCAGCGCTCGGTCACGGGCCCGACCAGGTCGTGGGCCACCACCAGTCGCAGCGTGCGCGCGTCGTGGCCGACCTGCAGCAGGTCGTAGTCCAGTTCCGGGTTCAATGCGACGGCCTGGTTGGCCGGAAGCGTCCACGGCGTGGTGGTCCAGATCACCACGCCCGTCGGCGCTTCGCTAGGCTGCGCGCCGAATTTTTTCGCCATTGCTGCCGGATCGACCGCTTCGAACAGCACGTCGACGGCCGTGGAAGTCTTGTCGGCGTATTCAATCTCGGCCTCGGCCAGCGCCGATCCGCAGTCGAAACACCAGTGAACCGGCTTTACGCCACGCTTCAAATGGCCGCGCTCGACAATGCTCGCCAGCGCCCGCAGCATGTTGGCCTCGAAGCTGAAATCGCGGCTGGCGTACGGGTTGTCCCAGTCAGCCAGGCCGCCCAGGCGCTTGAAGTCCTCGCGCTGTCGGTCGATCTGCTTGCCGGCGTACTCGCGGCATTTCTGCCGGAAAGTTTTTGCGTCGACCTTGTGGCCGACCTTGCCGACCTTCTTTTCGACCTGAAGCTCGATCGGCAATCCGTGGCAGTCCCAGCCCGGCACATAGGGCGCGCGGTAGCCGGATAGCAGGGCCGAGCGCACGACGAAATCCTTGAGGATCTTGTTGACCGCATGGCCGATGTGGATATCTCCGTTGGCGTAAGGCGGACCGTCGTGAAGCACGAAAGCCGCCCGTTCCGCCGTTTGCGCCTGAATCGTTTCGTAGCGCCGGCTTGCGAACCACTGCTTGAGCATCTCGGGCTCGCGCTGGGCCAGCGAGGCCTTCATCGGAAAGTCTGTTTTCGGCAGGTTTATGGTGTCTTTGTAATCCATGGGTTCTTCAGCTGCTGGCCGTTCGGCGTGACATGGTCGCTATTGTCGCCCATTCAGCGACGGGTCAGCACGGCATTTGCGCGTTGCACGTCCAGGTTCATCTGGTCGACCATCGCCGCCAGCGAATCGAAGTGTTCCTCGTGGCGAATGAACCCCTCGAATTGCACGCGGAGATGCCGACCGTAAAGGTCGCCCTCGAAGTCGAATAGGTGCGTCTCCAGCAGCCAGTCGCGCCCGGCCACCGTCGGTCGGCGGCCGAGACTGGCGATGCCGGGGTAGCCGGAGAAATCCTCGCCGTCGACGCGAACGGCTGCAATCCCTGAGAAGGCCGGCGGTTCGGCCACGCGAATGTTCGCGGTGGGAAATCCCAGTTCGCGACCCAGTTGCTTGCCGCGCACCACCCGGCCCGAGATTGCATAAGGGCGGCCCAGAAGGTGCGCGGCCAGCGAGAGGTCGCCACTGGCGAGCGCCTGCCGGAGACGGCTGGACGAAACGCGCTGACCGAATTCATCGTCGGTAACAATTTCGGCGACAATGGTTTCGAAATCGAATTTTCGTCCGTAATCGACCATTGCGGCTGCATCTCCAGCCG
>DATFJJ010000254.1:0-11422 GCA_035269245.1 Wenzhouxiangellaceae bacterium
CGCCGCAACGGTCAGGCCGGCGATGAGCCCGACCCACATGCCGGCGGCGCCCCAGTCGCGTTCGAAGGTAAGCCAGTAGCCCGTCGAAAGTCCGATGGCCCAATACGAGAAAACGCTGTAGAGCATCGGGCGGCGCGTGTCCTTGTAGCCGCGCAGAGCGCCTGCGGAAGCCACCTGCAGGCAGTCGGACAGCTGGAATATTGCGGCCAGCATCAGCAGACTGGCCGCCAATTCGATGACTTCTCGCTCGGCGGTATAGATGCGCGCAATCCACTCGGGAAGAAAGAACATCAGCGAGGCCGAAAGCGCAGCGAACACGATCGAGAGCCCGATTCCGACCTGCCCGGCGATCCGCGCGCCTGACGGATCTCCCCGACCGAGGGCGTTGCCGACTCGGACCGTGATGGCACCCGCCAGTCCCAGAGGCACCATGAAGGCCATGCCGGCGAAATTGATCGCGATCTGGTGGGCCGCGATCGGCAGCGCGCCCAGCGTGCCGATGAGCAACGCAGCCGAGACGAACAGGCTGCCTTCGAAGAAGATGGTCACGCCGATCGGCAGTCCGACGCGCAAAAGCCCGCGGATCTCGAGCAGATTGGGCCGGCTGAACTGGCGGAAGAGCTCGAACGGTCGGAAGTGCTCGCGGCAGCGGATATAGACAGCCAGGGCAATGAACTGCAGCCAGAACACCAGCGCGGTCGCCCAGCCGCAACCCACCGCGCCCATGGGCTCGAAGCCGAGCTTGCCGAACATCAGCACATAGTTCAGCGGCACGTTGAACACAATACCGAGCAAACCGATATACATCGTCGGTCGGGTGTAGCCGGCACCCTCCGAAAAGAACCGCAGCGCGAACATCAGCGTCAGCGCCGGCGCGCCCCACGTCATTGCCTCGAGATACCCCAGCGCGAGCCCGGCCACCGACGGCTCGACCTCGAGCATGGTCATGATCCAGCCGGCATTGCGCATGACCAGCACCATCAGGACGGAAATGCCCAGCGCGATCCACAACGCCTGGCGCGTCATCTCGCCGGCCTGAAGCCGTCGCCCCGCCCCGTCGAGCTGGGACACGGCCGGCGACACCGACATCAGTACGCCGAGCACGAACAGCAAACCCGCCGCCCATATGGAAGAACCGATCGCAATCGCACCCAGATCGATTCGCCCAAGCCGCCCCGCCATCACCGTATCGACGAAATTCATGCCGTAGCTGGTCACCTGGCCGACGATCAGAGGACCGGCGAGCAAAAGCGTTCGGCGAATTTCGAAGCCCATGCCGGAGCCGGGAGGTTTCGGCGGAGGCGGCGGTGCGTTAATGGTCATCGTGCTCGGCTTTACGGTTAGCCGCTCAGTCTAATGGAGCTGTGTCGGCTCGACGGCCCGGGTCTGGCCTTTGGAGGGTTCAATTCCATTTTCGAATTCAACTTGATGCCGCGCTGATGAGGGCACCTTGGCCAGGTGCGGCAGCCTTTAAAATCAAATTCATTTCGCCACGCGCTTCGCGCTTGCAGGCGACCTACTTTTCACAAGCGCCTGAAAAGTAGGTCGCCTGCAAGCGCGAAGCGCGGGGCGAAATGAAGTTGACTTTGATTTAAAAGCGGGGACACACGGCCAATGTGCCCCCGTCACCGCAGGCTCGGAACGAATTTTCAGTTTTCAGTTTTCAGTTTTCAGTTTTCAGTTTTCAGTTTTCAGTTTTCAGTTTTCAGTTGAAAGTTGAAAGTTGAAAGTTGAAATCAAACGCCGCCCGCACCCGGGCCAAGAATCACGATTGAACCCGGAATGCATCAGCAAACCTATTTATATTCAGATTCCAGCCACTCGATCATCGTACGCAAACACTGCGCTTCGCCCCCCGCCGGGCGGCCCGGCCGGTCGGAAAGGTTCCAGGCATAGATATCGAGGTGCATCCAGTCGATTTCGTCGGGCACGAAGTGGTCGAGGAACAGAGCGGCGGTAATGCTGCCGCCCTGACTGGTGCTGCCGGTATTGGACAGATCGGCGATCTTTGGCTCGATCTGCTGCTTGTAGGGCCGATACAGCGGCATTTGCCACAACGGATCCTCGATCGCCAGCGACAGGTCCTGGATGGTCCTTGCCTGCTCGGTGTTGCGGGAATACAGCGGGGGCAGATCTTCGCCCAGGGCCACGCGGGCCGCGCCGGTGAGGGTGGCGAAGTCGATGATACGCGCGGCACCCTCTTCCGCTGCCAGGGTCAACGCGTCCGCGAGCACCACCCGTCCTTCCGCATCGGTGTTGCCGATCTCGATGGTGGTGCCGTTTCTTGCCGTCACGATGTCGGATGGACGATAAGCGTTGCCGGCGATCGCGTTTTCGACGGCCGGAATGTAAACACGAAGGTGGACCGGGAGCTTGAGCCGCATGACCAGTTCGGCAAGACCGAGCGCGTGCGCGGCGCCGCCCATGTCCTTTTTCATCAGCGACATGCCTGAGGTCGGTTTGATGCTCAACCCCCCGGTGTCGAAGATCACGCCCTTGCCGACCAGTGCCAGCGGCGGGTGGTCGGCATCGCCCCACTCCAGCCGAATCAGTCGTGGGCCACGGCTGGATGCCCGGCCGACGGCGTGGATCGCCGGGAATTCCTTCTCCAGTTCGGCGCCGGTGACGGTGCTGAAGGTCGCGTCACAACGCTCGGCCAGGTCGGCGGCGACCTCGGCAAGTTCTTCCGGGCCAAGGTCGGCTGCCGGTGTGTTGACCAGGTCGCGTACGCGGAACATCACGTCGCGGAAGATTTCGAGACGCCCGCGAAGATGCTCCGGTACTTCCAGTTTGCAGGTCGGTCGCTTGCCGGGCTTGTAGCGATCGAACCGGTAATGGCCAAGCGCCCAGCCGATCGCGAACAGCGACAGTGTCTGGTCGGAGAAATCTCCCGAAACCATGTATTCGCCTGCCGGCAGCGTCGCCGGAAGCCCGGCCAGCGCCCAGGTCGGAGCGTCGCCGGAAAACCCGACGAGCACGGTCGACGGTGCACCCGTCTCGTCCGGAACGACGAGGCTGGCGCCGGCTTCGGCCTCGAATTCATGCTCCCGGACCCATGCCCGCGCAACCGGGGTGGCGCTATCGAGCCAGGCACCAAGGCCGGATGGCTGCAACGGGATGATTTGACGGCGGGGCTGGTCGGCGGCTTGATCGTTGACACAAAACATGCTTGGGGAAACCTGTTGCGGGGAATTTCCAAAGGATAACGGATGCTACGTGATCCCGGACGACTCCCGCCGGACGCCCCGGATCGGAGTCCCGGCGGCAGGCTACGGCGCAGGGCAGCAGGTTTACCGTGATTTACCAGTCCGGCATTGTTTACAGCCCCGCCGTAGCAAGGGTCGCGAGGTGTCGTGGCTACGCCGCGGCAGGCCGGGCGGTAACCAATGCCAGCCAAAAAAAGGCCCGCCGTGAAGGCGGGCCAGGCTTGTAACCAGTTTTATTATTGGTTCCGGGAACCGCTCAGCCGTCCGGCTTAAACGGTCAGATTCGCCCGAATCCGCATTCGTCCTCGAGAAAATCCTCGATCAGCGTCAGCGTCTGCTCGTGGTGCCTGTAGTACCACGGCATCTGATGGGGCATATCGTCGATGATTTCCAGCTTGGCAGGCACCTTGTCCTTGACGGCCTTGTAGAAATCCTTGGCGTGCCAGTCCGGCGTGCGCACGTCGCGACTGCCCACGTAGAGCAGGATGGGAATGTTCACCTTGTCCACGTTCTTCATCGGGTCCATACCGCGCACTGTGACGCCCTGCAGCACGCGCTGGATCCGGTTCTGACTCCAGCGATTGCCTATGCGTGTCAGGTCTGTCACCGGCGCCCCGGAGATGGCGCAGCGGAAAGGCGTATCCGGTCTCACCGCGGCGGCGGCGGCGGCAAAACCGCCGTAGGAATAGCCGAAGATCACCATCCGGTCAGGATCGGCGATACCCTGCTCGACCAGCCATTTTGCGCCGTCGTCCTTGTCGTCCTGCATCTTCAGGCCCCACTCGGCGTCGCCGGCGGTCCAGAGCTTTCGGCCCAGCCCCGAGCTGCCCCGATACTGCGGGCGAAGCACGGCGAAACCGCGAGAGGTGAGAAACGGCACCCAGCCGGAAGAGTCCCAGCCGCCGAAATCGCGAGCCCACGGACCGCCGTGCGGGTTGACCACCAGCGGGAGCGGACCATCTTCCTCCTTGTCCCAGCCGGGGGGCAGATCGAGCAGGGCCGGGATCTCCATGCCATCCCGGGCCGTGTAGGTAATCCAGCGTTGCTCACCGAGGTCTTCCGGATCGATCCACGGCCTTTGAGTCCCCAGCGTCTCGACCTTCGTCCGGTCGGTCAGCAGGTGGTAGCCGACCGGGTGCCGGTTGCTCGACGTCTGGAAAAGCACCCGGGAGAGGTCGTTGTTGTAGGCATTCAGCCTGACATTCTGGTCGGGGTACAGCTGCTTGAGTCCTTCGTAAATGGAACGCATGTCGGGATCCACATAGGTGGTTTCAGCGACAGGACCGGAAACGGTGAACGAGACGATCTCGTTGAAATTGCTGGGCTGATACCCAAAGCCGAGACTCGCGATCGAAAATTTCGGGTGCGCGAGCAGCGGCTCATCATCAAAGCTGCGGGTCTTCGGGTCGTACGCCCAGGCCTGGACCAGGTCCGAGAATTTGTCGGTCAGCACGTAAAACTTGCCCGAGTCGTCGTCGATGCCGACGATGTCAACCGAGATCCGATCACTGAGCATCGTTGTCAGAAGGCCGTGAACCTCGAATTCGCCCGTGTCGGGATCACGAATTTCGATTGTCTGCTCGTAGTCGCTACCGCCCTTCGATTCCATTGCATTACGAGTGAGAAGCTCGCCGGTGCGCGGGTGAAACAGCCCCGGCGACGAATCGGGATTGCCGCGGAACCGCAGGTCGATCTTGCCGCTGACCAGGTCGTACTCGTAATAGTTGCTGGTTAAATTGAGAATGTTGGTTCGCCGGATGATGACTTTCTTCGGATCCAGCGGCAGCCGGCTGACCAGGCCCGCAGTCATATTGAGTTCGGCGCAGCGCTTGGTGGTCTGGCTGGCGCCGATCATGCGCTTGCCCGACTCGAACGCTTCGTCGAATTCCGAATGCTTCATGTCGGTGAGATAGGTCTTGAAAATGAAGGTGGCCTCGGCGCCGAGGGCATTACCTTCGCCGCACCCGCCAAGGGCGGCCGTCATTTCCTGCCGGGCGGTCACGGTGATCTTGCCGGCCTTCATGGCGCGCGCGCGGATGAATTTCATCTTGTCGCCGCTGGGCGTTATTACCGGGCCCTTGTCGAGGTTGTCCAGATCCCAGGTCGCCAACGCCGTGTCGCGATAGTCGGAGCCGGGCGCAGCGATAATGGCCGCCATTTGCTTGCCGTCGATACTCATGGACACGGAACTGATGGCGGGCTGGCGCGCGATGGATTCGATTGAAATGGGCGCTGCCTGGATGGCGGTTCCCATCAGCATCAGAGATCCGGCGGTCAGACGAAACAGCAATTTCAGCATGATGTGTTTTCCTGTTCTTCAATGTTTCAAGACGTCAAATTCTAACGCAAGTGCCTGTCGAAAGCATTCATCCTGAACACGCATAAACAAGCGGCGCCCGGAGGCGCCGCTTGAGGGTTGACCTTGCGGTCAATGGTGCACTTCGGTTGATCAGAAGCGGTAGTTGATGCGACCGAAGATTCTGCGACCCAGCAGGCTGGCCTGGGTCCCGCTGATGGGCACGTTCCCGCGCGTGGCAACGGCTCCGGCTGCTCCTGCAGATACCCGATCCGGTTCCTCGTCAAGGATGTTGTTGATACCGATCAGGAAATCCCACTTGTCCTGCTGATACAGGAACGAGATGTTGTGCTGGAACCACGCGTCGAAGGTGATATCGCGAACCGCGTTCTCTTCACCAAAGTAGTTGATTTCAGCATTGGCAAATCGCTTGGCATCAGTACGCGAGGCGAACTGCAGGAAGTAGGTGGCCGACCAGTCGTTTCTGCGCGCGGTGGCGCGGAGGTTGGTCACGACTTCCGGCGAACCGATATCGCCGACCACGTCCAGATCGTCGAATCCACTGACCTGACCCGGATCGAACAACTGGAAGACGTTTTCGCGCTGCCAGGTGGTCTGTGCTTCCAGGTTCAAGTTACCCCAGTTGAAATCCTCGGCCCAGGTCACGTTCAGGTCAACGCCCTCTACCGTCTGGGTGTTGATGTTAACGAAGCTGTCGTTGATCTGAGCGATGTTGAACGCCCCGGTCGGGTCACTGGCAGGGTTACGCTCCACCAGGTCACAGAACGCATTCGGGAAATTCTCACTCGTGTAACAGCCGGCCGCAATGGCGCCTGCACCCAACTGCGCGATCTGGTCGTTCACTTCGATCTCGTAGTAGTCCAGCGCAAGATTCAGGTTGCTGAATTCCGGCGTCCAGACAAACCCGACGGTGTATGAGTCGGATGTCTCGGACTCGAGGTTGTCGACGCCACCGCCGGAAACGACCGTGATGGAAGAACCGACACCGGCGTAGTCCGGCGGAATGCCCTCGGCGGCGCAGTTGTTCCGGACGTTCTCGTTGGTGCTGTCACCCCATTCGATGCAGGGATCGAGGGCCTGCCCCAGGAAGCCGGTCTGGTCACCCAGGAACTGCTCGAACAATGCCGGGGCGCGGAACGATGTTCCGAGCGTACCGCGGAGGCGCAGGACCGGCACGACCTGCCAGTTCATGCCGACCTTCCAGACTGCATCGCTGCCACCCGCGTCGTAATCGAAATACCGGGCGGATGCGTTGAGGGTGAGCGACTCGAAACCGGTAACTCCGGCCAGGAGCGGAACCTCGATTTCGGCGAATACCTCTCCAACGTTGTTGCTGCCCTTGGTGACTGTGGCCGATGACAGGCCCCAGGAATCACCGGACTGCGACAGCGGGTCAGGCTGATCGTCGATGCTGAAGTCGCGATACTCCGCGCCGATGGCCGTACCGACGGTGCCGGCGGGCACCTGGAACAGGTCGCCGCTGACAATACCGGTTACCGACCACTGTTCGTACACTGTGTTACCGAGCGTGTCGGCGCCTACGAGGTCGATCAGACGCCCCATGTCGCTTCCGTTCAAAAGGCCCGCATCGAACGGATCGTAGGTCGGCGCATCGGGATCGAACTGTACGTCGCCCGAGCGATTCGCGTCGATAGCGTTCTGTGCATAGTCGCCGTCTGAACGGGTGTATGTGCCGTAGACCTGCCAGCTCCAGAAGTTCTCCGTCGGCAGCATCCCCGAAAGCCCGGTCGACGCGTAGAAGTAATCCACATCCTGGTTCGAGTTCAGCGGGTAGGGATAGATCGGCTGGGTCAACTGCGCCTCGACCGGCGATACGGCCGGGTCGACCGGATTGTAGTCCGGGTCATTTTCGTACGAGTAGAAGTCGGTTCCGAGCAATGCCGCTGCCTGAGCGCCGCCGATCAGCGGGAAGAACTGGCGCCAGCCGGTGCGTGTCGTTTCGCGGTTGCTGTAGAGCAGATCCGCGTCCCAGGTGACATTACCGAAGGTAAAGTCGGCGGTGGCATAGAGATTGAGACGCTCCTGCTCGTTGAGGGCCGATTCCTTGTTCAGGAATTCGCCAAAGCGAACGGTTTCGTACCACGCTTCGCCAAACGGCTCTTCGTCGTAGTCGTTGTTCGTGCGAGCACGACGACCGGCAATGGGGCCGTTGAATACGCCGTCCGGAGACGTGATCCAGCGCGTGCCGGTGAGTGCGTCGATAACCGAATCGAACCACATGTTGTAACAGCCGGCCCCGGGGGTGCCGGCGATCGCGGAGCGGTCCTCGCGGTCTATGCGGTTACCGCTGGAGTCCCTGACCCGATCCTGCTCACAGCCGAGGAAATTCCGGTCGCCCGTGCGGAGCGCTTCCTGTTTCGTGTACTGGGCAGAAAAGGTCATGCTGCCGTTGTCGAAGTTGGCCCCGGTAATGGCAGCCACGCGGTAGAACTCGCCGCCGCTGTCGAGCGGAACATCGGCAACGACATTGACTTCCGTTCTGTCGACGGAACGCCGCGTGATGATATTCGCCACGCCGGCCACGGCGTCGGAACCATAGATGGACGAGCTGCCGTCCAGCACGATTTCGAAACGAGTTACCGCGATGTCGGGAATGGCGGAAAGGTCAAGCGCCTGTACCTGGCCCCGCGTTCCGGAACCGCCGGGACGCCGGCCGTTCAGGAGGGTCAGGGTACGCGTGGTACCCAGGCCGCGCAGGTCGAGGGTCTCAACCCCGGTGCCGCCTTGAACCACGAAACCACCAAACTGGTTGTTGAGCTGGGTGGTGCCGGAGGCCACGGTAGAACCCTGCAGCATGTCCGCGGTGGTCAGCTGGCCCGCCTGAAACTGGGTTTCGGCGGTAATGACCTGCATCGGGGACGTCGAGGTAAAGTCTTCGCGCTTCAGCAGCGATCCGGTTACCTGCACGCGACCGAGGTCAGCGGCATCTTCGTCCTCGGTGGCTTGTTCCTGTTCGGTCTGGTCTTCCCCTTCATCCTGCGCGAGCACAGGCGAGGCGAATCCCGCGCCGAGGCCGGCGAAAACGCCGGCAATCAACCCGAGGCGAATTGCCTCGGCCAGGCGGTTACGACTGGTTTCCATATGAACTACTCCCTAGCTAGTGGGTTTTTAATAGATTCGCTTCACAGCGGCTACGCCATCGATCTCTTGCCGGCCATCCGGCTTTTTTCAGCAGGTTCGCTCGGTCTCGGCCGAGACGTGCCTGAAACGAAGTTTGCAATTGACGCGGTGCTTCCCGGATGGAACTTTCTGGTCCGCGGGTACGCGAGACGACGCCACGTTTCTCTTTTTAACGAAAAATTGACTAAACTGCAAGTCAATTTAAGAAAAACATTACATTTGTTCCGAGTTGAGCCGTGATCCTTAAAATAGCGTGATAGACATCACGCTCGAGGCGTCCCGGAAACGCAAGATTTCAAGAGATTGCCCGGAAGAGGCAAGGCATCGGCGGGGCGGTTCCGGGTCGATTTCCGACCCGGGCCGGTTGTCGGCGCGGGCCCGAAATCGATGGGAATCTGCAAATCCGGTCAGGCAAGCTCTTTGCGCAGCTTCCGAACCCGGTCGATCAGCACGTCGGGAACGCGGGGCTGAAATTTTTCCAGATGTTTCTCGATCTCGTCCAGTTCCCCAAGCCATTCGCCGACATCGACCGAAAGCAGCGTTCCCAGGTCGGGCTCGCTGGCCAGGCCGGCCGTCGAAATCCCGTCGGTCTCCGGCAGCCGGCCGACCGGCGTGTGGCGGGCCTCGACTTCACCGGCGCAGCGTTTCATGATCCATTCGAGAACGCGCAGATTTTCGCCGAAGCCGGGCCAGATGAACTTACCGTCGTCGTCGCGCCGGAACCAGTTGACCTGGAAAACCTTCGGCGGATGCTCGAGCTTGCGGCCGACATCCAGCCAGTGGCCCCAGTAGTCACCGAAGTGATAGCCGCAAAACGGCTTCATGGCCATCGGATCACGCCGGACCACGCCGACTTTGCCGGTGGCCGCTGCGGTGGTTTCCGAGGCCATGGCGGCGCCGATGAAAGTACCGTGGGTCCAATCCTCGGCTTCCATTACAAGCGGCGCCAGCGAAGCACGCCGACCGCCGAAGATGATTGCGTCGATCGGCACGCCGGCCGGATTTTCCGACTCGCCGGTGTAGCTCGGGCAACGCTTGATCGAAACCGTAAAACGCGAATTCGGATGCGCCGCCGGCCCGTTGGCCGGTTCGAACGGCCGGCCTTTCCAGTCATAAGCCGGTACCCGTTCATCGAGGCCTTCCCACCACGGCTGGTTGTCGTCGGTGAGGGCAACATTGGTAAAGATCGCCTCGCGATCCAGCATGGCCAGCGCATTGGGGTTGGTCTCGTTAGAGGTTCCCGGCGCAACGCCGAAGAAACCGGCCTCGGGATTGATCGCGTACAGCCGACCGTCTTTTCCGGGATGCAGCCAGCAGATGTCGTCGCCTATGGTGTGCAGTTTCCAGCCGGCGCTGCGATACGGCTCGGGCGGAATCAGCATGGCCAGGTTGGTCTTGCCGCAGGCCGACGGAAATGCGGCCGCGACGTAGCGCGTTTCGCCTTCCGGATTCTCTATGCCGACGATCATCATGTGCTCGGCCAGCCAGCCTTCGGTGCGGGCCTGGTAGCTGGCGATTCTCAGCGCGTGGCACTTCTTGCCCAACAGCGCATTGCCGCCGTAGCCGGAGCCATAGCTCTGGATGCTCAACTCTTCCGGGAAATGCATGATGTAGCGGCGGTCCGGGTCGAGTTCCCCGGTGGAATGAAGGCCGCGAACAAACCTGCCCTCGCGCTCGATGCGTGCCAGCGCATCCGAACCCATGCGCGTCATCAGGCGCATGTTGGCAACCACGTAGGGGCTATCGGTAATCTCCACGCCGAGACGCGAGAACGGCGACTCGATGGGGCCCATGCAGTACGGAATCACGTACATGGTCCGGCCTTCCATGCAGCCCTCGAACAGGCCGTCCATCAATTCGTGGGCTTCGTCCGGCGCCATCCAGTTGTTGTTCGGACCGGCCGCGTCGCGCTCGACGGTGCAGACGAAAGTCAGGTGTTCAACGCGCGCAACGTCGTCCGGATCGGAGCGATGCAGGTAGCACTCCGGATGCGTGTCCGGGTTGAGCTCTAGCAGGTCACCGGAATCGAGCATCCCATTGACCAGGGACGCGTTTTCCTCTGCGCTGCCGGTACACCAGTGAATTTCGGCCGGACGGGTCCGGCTTGCGACGGAATCGACCCAATCGGCCAGCTCAGTCAGCTTTGTACTCATGAAAAATTCCAGGTTGCGAAGGGTAAAGGGTTAAGGGTGAAAGGCAATCGGGATCAGGACGGCTGGAAGTCGGGCAGCTTGCGCTCCACGCTTTCGAATTCGGGCCTGAGATACTTCGGCAGGCCGTCCGTCCCGTAATCGGGATAGTCCTCGCCGCGAATCAGCGGTTCGAGGTAGCGTCGGGCAGCCGGCGTGATGCCGAAACCGTCCTCGGAGATGTACTCGTCGGGCATCTTCTTTTCATGGTTGGCGATATCTTCCAGCCGGGCCGTTGCGATCTTCCACTCGTACGGCTCATCGCTGACCCTTTCGATGACGGGCATGACGCCGGTACGGCCCTCCAGCGCCAATTCCACCGCAACCTTGCCGACCGCGCGAGCATGCTCGACATCGGTTCTGGATGCAATGTGACGCGCCGAGCGTTGCAGATAGTCGCTGACCGCCCAGTGATACTTGTGGCCCAGCCTGGCCTTGACCATTTCCGCCACTACGGGCGCCACGCCGCCAAGCTGCTTGTGGCCGAAGGCGTCGGAACTGCCGGCGTCGGCCAGGAAGGTGCCGTCGTCGTAGCGCGCGCCCTCGGAGACCACGACGGAGCAGTACCC
>DATFJJ010000255.1:0-3486 GCA_035269245.1 Wenzhouxiangellaceae bacterium
TCTGCTGGTGCTGACCGAAGTGGGCAGCGTGCTGGATGCAGAGCGCAACGATGCCTGGCAAAGCCTGGTGCGCGTGATGAGTCACGAGATCAACAACAGCCTGAGTCCGATCAAGTCGCTGGCCGAGACCTGGAATTCGCGCGTCAGGGATCCGAACCGCGAGATCGAGCGGGATGCGCTTGCCGACAGCCTGGCCCTGATTGCCCGGCGGTCCGGCGGGCTCAGCAGGTTCGTGGGTATCTATGCCGGATTGGCGAAATTGCCGGACCCATCCCGCGAGACGGTCGATCTGGATGAATTGCTCGAAAAAATCTGCGCGCTTGAAGCCCGCGTTCCGATACATGTCAACGCGTCGCATATCTCGGCGGAACTGGACCCCGATCAGATCGAGCAGGCAATGATCAACCTGCTGCGCAACGCCGTCGATGCGGTGGCGGATTGCGCGCAACCGGAGGTCATGATCCGCTGCACCGAGAAGGCGGGTGGACTCTGCATCGAAGTGGTCGACAATGGTCCGGGTCCGCCCGAATCGAGAAATCTGTTCGTGCCTTTTTTTACCACCAAGCCAAACGGCAGCGGTATCGGCCTGCTCCTGGTGCGCCGAATAGCCGAGCTTCATGGCGGCACGTTCGATCTGGAAGCGCGTGGAGACGGAGCGAGCGGGGCTGTCGCGCGGCTCTGGTTGCCCGGCCCGTGAGATAATCCGGGTTCTGCCGCACGCCGCCCTCGAGCGAAACGAAATGGAAAGGATCAGGACCTTGAAACAATTCAGCATCACCGCGGCATTCATCGTGTTCGCAGTCTCGATCGCATTTGGCCTGCCGGCGTTCGCCGGAACGCCGGCGGGCTGCACGGATCTGGACGGCATTCCGGAACGGCAGGCAGTGGACTTCGAATCGCAGGTTCAGCCGATCTTCACCAACTGCGCGGGGTGTCACGGAGCGGACGGGTCGGCCGGGCTCGATCTGCGGCCGGGAGAGGCTTACGACAATCTGGTCGGCGTCGAATCGACGACCAATCCGCCGCAGGCCCGGGTGGCGCCGTTCGATCCGGCAGACAGCCTGCTGCTTTATGCGATCAACTGTTCGACCACCGGCGGCCCTTCGTTCCAGATGCCTGGCACCGATCCCGACCAGCGCGCCTTGATCCGGGACTGGATCGCCCAGGGGGCGCTCGCGCGCCCGGTGCCGCGTTCCATTCCCGGTCTGAATCCAATCGGCACCGGCATTCTGGTCGCGCTGATGATGCTCGTTTTACTCGCCTCGGGGCGCCGGCGACTGCGTTCACGGGTCTGAGCCCGGCTGAGGGGGGCAGCAAGGCATTCCGGGCGGTAGAATCGGACCATGTCCCTCGATCAGCTTTACCAGTCGAAAATTCTCGAGCACAACCGCGCCCCGCACAATCATTTCGAGATGTCCGACGCCACACACTTCGCACGGGGGCTGGATGCGCTGTGCGGCGACGATATCCAGGTCTGGTTGCGCGTCGAGGACGGACGCATCGCTGCCGCCAGCTGGTCGGGCGAAGCGTGTGCCATCACCACCGCTTCGGCCTCGATGCTGACCGGTTGGCTGATGGACCGACGGGTCGAGGAAATCGGTCCCTCGTTCGAACTCTTCGTCGAATTGCTCGAAGATCATGAAAGACCCGATGCGCACGCACTCGGTGAAATCAACGCGCTGCGTGCGGTCGGGCGCTTTCCGTCGCGACGGCGCAATGCACTGCTGCCCTGGAATGCTGCGCTGGATGCATTGAAGCCGCCGGCCTGATCACGCGCGACTTTGCCAGATTTGCAAGGTTTTCACCTCCAACCGGTCATTCTGTAATGACGGATTCATTTCACTCAACGCTTCATTTTTCCGAGGAAGGCTCATGAGCAATTTGCGCGAAGAAATCATGACGGCAAACGATTCGTATGCCGAAGACTTTGGAGAAAAGGGCAAACTGCCGATGCCGCCGGGGCGGCGTTTCGCGGTCCTGACCTGCATGGACGCACGACTGGATCCGGCCAGGTTCGCCGGGCTGAGCGAAGGGGATGCTCACGTGATCCGGAATGCCGGCGGCCGGGCCAGCGACGATGCTATCCGGTCGCTGGTCATCTCGTACAAGCTGCTGGGCACCCGGGAATGGTTCGTGATCCACCACACCGACTGTGGCATGGAAACGTTCGACCACGACACCATGGCCGGCTTGCTGGAGTCCAGCCTGGATACCGCCACCGTGGATGCAGACGGCTGGCATGATCATGGCGCCGGTCCCGGAAGTGTGGATGGGCGATTCGTGCAGTGGCTGACGATTCCGGATCGGGAACATGCGGTCGTCGAAGATGTGCGCCGGATACGGAATCATCCACTGGTGCCGGCACGGATTCCGATCCACGGCATGATCTACGACTGCGGCAGCGGCCGGTTGCTCGAAGTGCCCGAGGCCGACCGGGCGGGCGCGGCTAGTGGTCCTTCAACCTGACAAGTTGAAGGACCACTAGTGTACCCCGTCGTTAATCCTGTAACATTCAGAGTGTGACTGAGTCGACAGTGCAAGGCGCGACCCGCAGTGAATGGCAAGCCCTTTACAAGGGTCGGAACGCCGCAATGTCGACTCAGACGCACTCCCGAAGGGCGAGCCGGAAAGCGCTCATCTGCGGCGTTAGGGCTCTTGGAAAGGCAACAAGCATTCCCGGCGAGCCCTGCCTTGCAGCTAAGCGCTTTCCGACTCGCTGAAAGTTACAGGATTAACGACGGGGTCCACTAGTTCGGACTGATCCGCAGCACCCTGCCGTCTTCGGCATCGACAAGCACGTAAAGCGCACCGTCGGGACCGGTCCTGACGTCGCGTAGACGTTCGCCGCGGTCGTTGAGCATGATGTGCTGGTCTCCGGGACGGCCATCGACGATTTCGACACGTCGCAGCTGGCGACCGACCAGTGCGCTGACGAACAGCTCGCCCGCCCATTGTGGAAAAAGATTGCCGCGATAAAGCGTCATGCCGGACGGCGCGATCGAGGGCGTCCAGACCAGCAGCGGATCGACCATGCCCGGCCTTGTCTCGTAAGGTGACACCAGCGCGCCCGAATAGTCGATGCCGTGGGTTGCCACGGGCCAGCCGTAATTGTTGCCGGCACGGATCAGGTTGATTTCATCGCCGCCGCGCGGGCCGTGCTCGTGCTGCCAGATTTTTCCCGTTTCCGCGTCGTACAGCAGGCCCTGGATATTGCGATGGCCGTAGCTGTAGATTTCCGGCAAAGCGCCTTCGGTGTCGACGAAAGGGTTGTCGGCCGGCACCGAGCCATTGGTATTGATACGTACGATCTTGCCGAAATGATTGTCCAGCTTTTGCGCCTGTTCGCGAAAGTCGAAGCCGTCGCCCAGGCCGATCAATAAAGTGTCATCCGGCAGAAAAGTCATGCGGCCGCCGTAATGCACCGGCGTGTCCTTCGTCGGTGACGCCGTGAAAAGGATCTCATGGTCGACCAGGCGCATGCCCTCC
>DATFJJ010000256.1:0-5460 GCA_035269245.1 Wenzhouxiangellaceae bacterium
AAATCTAACAGTCATTCAAGCACTCAGTTGAATAACCCTATAAATTATTGTATTTAAATGGTGCCCGGGGCCGGACTCGAACCGGCATGACCTTTCGGCCGAGGGATTTTAAGTCCCTTGTGTCTACCAATTTCACCACCCGGGCTCTGTGATCTGGCGGCCATCGCCAGGCACCCGCTCGCTACGTTTTTAAAAGGTTTCTCAGTACCGAGATGATACAGCGCGCATGACCGGCCTGCCAAACGTCCGGCTTCGAGGGGAAATTCAGGATGGATGGAGGCTAGGCCCGGAATCGAACCGAGGTAAACGGCTTTGCAGGCCGCTGCATGACCACTCTGCCACCTAGCCTTGGTGCGGGAAGCTGAGTCGCAGATTGTACCGCGGATTTTCGCGGTGCGTCAGCTGCCCGGAAAAACAAGAACCCCGGACATGCCGGGGCTCTCGGAAGTATCTGGAGCGGGAAACGAGACTCGAACTCGCGACCCCAACCTTGGCAAGGTTGTGCTCTACCAACTGAGCTATTCCCGCAGACAAGACCCGTAATTTTAGCCTGACAATTCTTTCTGTCAATACCCTTTCGATGTTTTTGCGGCAATTACAAAGTATCTGCCCGGCAGCAACCGTCGGCTAAACTCTGGGTCACGTCGACAATGGGGCCGCCCAGCCGCCGGATCAACCCTATTTTGAGCTCTTCCGCCCCTCATTCCAGTGCCCGGCTTCCCGGTAAAGAACTGCGCGTGGATTGGCCGTCGATTTCGGTACTTGTGCCCACGCGCAACGAGGGCGGCAATATCGGGACGCTTATCGATTCGCTTCTCGCGCAGCCGCATTTGGCGGGCCGCGTCGAAATCATCGTTGCTGACGACGGCTCCACCGATTCGACGATCGCCGAGGTGCGGGCGCGCACCGCATCCGGACGGGTTCGGCTGCTACAGCGAACCGGCACCCCGGATCTGACCGCCTCGGTGCTCGAGGCCGCCAGGTTAGCCAAAGGACACTACTGCGTCGTGATGGACGCCGACGGTTCGCACCCGACCGAAACAGTAACTCGCCTGCTCGCGCCGCTTGAAGCCGGCCTGGCCGATATTTCGGTCGGCAGCCGACACGTGCGAGGCGGCGCGATCGCCGATTGGCCGCGATGGCGCCGCGTGGGATCTCGCGCTGCGGCATTGCTGGCATGGCCATTTACCGGCGTCCGGGATCCGATGTCGGGATTCTTCGCTACCACAAGGGAACGGCTGAGCTCCCTGGAACCGCTGGAGGCAGGCTACAAGGTGCTGCTGGAAGTGCTGATGCGAACCCGCCCCGACCCAAGGGTGATCGAAGTGCCTTTCCGGTTCAACGACCGCGACAGCGGGGCCTCCAAGATGAACGCGCGCGTACAGTGGCTTTTCGTGCGTCGCCTGGCAGCGCTGAGCGGGGCGCGTATGACGCTGGGCAACCTGTCGCGGTTCAGTCTGGTGGGCCTGAGCGGGGTGGGCGTCGACCTTGCGGTGTTCTGGTTGCTGAGATCGATCGACGCCAGCCTTGCGACGGCGCACTTCGGCGCGTTCCTGGTTGCGACGGTCAGCAATTTCATGCTCAATTACCGCTGGAGTTTCGCCAGCGAGTTTGCTCCGCACCGTTCGACCCTACAGCGTTACTGGGCGTTTCTGGTGGTTGCGCTTGTGTCGCTGACGCTGCGAGGTGGCGTGCTTGCGGTGCTGACCGACGGCCTGGGCGTGGCGCCCTGGCTGGCGATTCTGCCGGCGGTCGGCCTGACCGCCGGGGTCAATTACCTCGGATCGATCTTCTACGTATTCCCCGCGAGCCAGGCCGAGAGCAACCCCGAAACCCGCTGGCGGATGGCCGCCCTGGCGCTTATCGGCTGCTCACTGATGCTGCGCTGGCTCTATCTCGGGCAAGCCGAATTGATGTTCGACGAGATGTATTACTGGACCTACACGCTGCATCCGGCGCTTTCGTACCTTGATCATCCCCCGTTGACAGCCTGGCTGGTGTGGATCGGCTCTTCGCTGTTTGGCGACAACGCTTTTGGCGTGCGCGCGGCCACACTCCTGCTGGGGCCCGCATCGATCGTTTTCGCTTACCTGTTTACCCGCGATTTTTACGGCAAGACGCGCGGGCTGTTCGGTGCAATGCTGGTGGCAGTCGTGCCGGCCTGGCTGGCGACCGGATTTCTCATGACCACCGATGCCGCGGTGACGACCGCCTGGCTCGCAGCGCTTTATTTTCTGCAGCGCGCCCTCGTTCAAGACCGCTCCGGGGCGTGGATATACGCGGGAATCGCAATCGGTGCCGGAGCGCTGGCGAAATACACCATTGTCTTTCTGGGGCCTGCGGTGTTGCTTTTCATGCTGGCCCACCCCCCTGCCCGCCGACACCTCGCGACGTGGCACCCCTGGGCAGGTGCGCTTGTAGCGCTGGCCTTCTTCAGCCCGGTACTGGTTTGGAACTTTCAGCACGACTGGGCCTCTTTCGCGTTCCAGTCCACGCGACGGATCGCCGAGGAAGCGACCGTGAGCGTTCACTGGTTGCCTTTATACACAATCGTTGCGCTGGCGCCGTTGGCCGGAATCCTTGCGTTGTACCTGCTTGGGCCGGCGCGCAAACGCATCTGCCCGGACGAGGCATCGCGCCGTTTCATGCTCAGCATGGCGCTGACGCCAGTGGCCGCTATCGCTGCGTTCGGCTTGTTCACCGAGATCAAGGTTCACTGGATCGTGCCGGCATGGCTGGGACTGCTGCCGATGATCGCGGCTACGGTTCACCCCCCCGCCTGGACCGTGTCGACGCGCCTGTCGCGGAGCATCGAGAGACTGTGGCGCCCGCTTCTGCCACTTTCGCTTGTGGCCTTCGGATTCGGCCTGCACTACATTTCAATCGGTCTTCCGGGCGTGCAGTGGCAGCCGAACCGGCTGGGCTACATGGGCTGGCCGGAACTGGCCCGGGAGGTTCACGCACTCGAAACGCAAATCGAAGCGGAAACGGGCAAGCGACCGATCATTGCCGGCATGGCCAAGTGGGGCATTTCAGCCGCGCTGTCCTTTCACGACGTCGACGGCAGGCGCGACAACATTACGGCCCGCAACCTGGTCGGCATGAGCGGCTCGCAGTGGGAGCGTTGGTTCGATGCGGATACCGACCCGAATCGGCCCGTTGTGTTGGTCAGCCATGAATCCAAGCTGATCGACGAGGACTGGCTGGAAATCGCACTGATCGGTCTGGGACCGCTGAAGACCAGGACCGTCTTCCGCAACGGCATACCTGTTCAAACGCTCCACTATCGCATCGGAAAGGGATTCAGGCGCGACCGGCTTCGAGACCCCGGCCACAGGCCGCCGGAGTAATCAGGCGGCGGGCTCGACGGTAGCGCAACGGAAATCCTGATTGGCGGCCCATGAAGCTTGGCTTTGGTCCCGAAAGGTGGCAGAATAACGGGGTTTTAACACTCTGATGGAGCCCCATGTCAAAAGACGAACAGATCGAGATGGAAGGTCGCGTACTCGAGACGCTGCCGAACACGATGTTCCGTGTTGAACTCGACAATGGCCACACGATTACTGCGCATATTTCCGGCCGGATGCGCAAGCATTACATCCGCATTCTCACCGGAGACCGGGTCAAGGTGGAAATGACCCCGTACGACCTGTCCAAGGGCCGTATCACTTACCGCATGAAGTAGTCGATCCGGCACCGGGCTCGCCGGCCTTGCCGGCCAACCCATACGCTATCGGCAATCAGCTCGGCAATGCTTCGACTTCTGCCGCGTTGAAAGTCAGCGAAAGCCCCGCCCCCGACTCATTCACGTCAATGTGGATGGTGCCGCCCTGCTCTCCCAGGTGACCGAACAGCAGTTCGTCTGCAAGCGGCCGTTTGATATGTTCCTGGATCACGCGCTTCATGGGACGCGCGCCCATCGCCGGATCGAAGCCGTGGCGCGCCAGCCATTCGCGCGCGCTGTCGGAGACTTCGATGTGCACGTTGCGATCGGCCAACTGGTTCTCGAGCTCCATCACGAACTTGTCGACCACCTGCAGGATGACCCCGAACGGCAGTGACTCGAACTGGATGACTGCATCCAGTCGATTGCGGAATTCGGGCGTGAACTGTCGCCGGATCGCCTCCATGCCGTCGGGCCTGGCGTCGGAATCGGTGAAACCTATCGCACGCCGGTTCATGTCAGCCGCCCCCGCGTTCGTGGTCATCACCAGAATGACGTTGCGGAAATCGGCCATGCGGCCGTTGGCATCGGTGAGCTTGCCGTGATCCATCACCTGCAACAGAAGATTGTAGATATCCGGGTGGGCCTTTTCAATCTCGTCGAGCAGCAGCACCGCGTGCGGGTTCTGGGTGACCGCCTCGGTCAACAGGCCGCCCCGGTCGAATCCTACGTAGCCCGGCGGCGCTCCCACGAGTCTCGAAACCGTGTGAGCTTCCATGTACTCGGACATATCGAATCGAATCAGCTCGATCCCCAGCGTCATCGCCAGCTGACGCGTGACCTCGGTCTTGCCCACGCCGGTCGGGCCGGCAAACAGGTACGAGCCGATCGGGCGATCCGAGTCGACCAGTCCGGAGCGAGCCATCTTGATGGCCGAGGACAGCGTTCCGATTGCCGCGTCCTGGCCGAATACCGTCAGCTTCAGGTCGCGCTCCAGCGTTCGCAGTGCATCTCGGTCGGAGCGCGAAACCTGGCGCGGCGGGATCCTCGCCATGCGCGCTACCACGTCCTCGATCTCGTGCGTGCCGATGATCTCCACCCGCCCCTCCGGCTCGAGCAGACGTTGGCGCGCGCCGGCCTCGTCGATCACGTCGATAGCCTTGTCCGGCAGATGTCGGTCGTTGATATGGCGCGCTGACAGCGTCGCTGCAGCCTCCAGGCTCTCGGGCGCGTACTTGACGCCATGGTGGTCTTCGAACCGGTATTTCAGACCGTTGAGGATCTCTATCGTCTCGGCGACCGTCGGCTCGATGATGTCGATCTTCTGGAACCTGCGGGCCAGGGCGCGATCCTTCTCGAACACCCCACGGTACTCTTCGAAGGTGGTCGAGCCGATGCAGCGGAGCTCGCCGTTGGCCAGCACGGGCTTGATCAGGTTGGACGCGTCCATAACGCCGCCTGAGGCCGCGCCGGCGCCGATGATGGTGTGGATCTCGTCGATGAACAGGATCGCGCCTTCGCGATCTCGAAGCTCGGCAAGCACGGCCTTCAGACGTTTCTCGAAATCACCGCGGTACTTGGTGCCGGCCAGAAGCGCGCCCAGATCGAGGGCCCAGACTTCGGCGCCGGCGAGCACATCCGGCACGCGTTCTTCGACGATGCGCAGCGCCAGACCTTCGGCCAGCGCGGTCTTGCCCACACCGGATTCCCCAACGTAAAGAGGGTTGTTCTTGCGTCGCCGGCAAAGAATCTGAACGGTGCGTTCGAGTTCGGCCTCGCGACCGATCAGCGGATCG
>DATFJJ010000257.1:0-2927 GCA_035269245.1 Wenzhouxiangellaceae bacterium
ATCATGCGGGCCAGTTCCGGGGCCGTGCCGCCGGAGCCGATCGCGATCGTGATCGGCGCGCGATCCACGATGGCCGGCAGGATGGCGGTGCAGTTGTCCGGATCGTCGACCGCGTTGACCGGTATGCCGTGTGCGGAGGCAAAAGCAAGTGCGCTCAGGCGCAAACCGTCGTGACTGGTTGCCACGATGACCAGCCGGTAGCCGGAGCCGTCGGACGGGAGCGTATCGATGCGGTTGATGCGCGACCGCTGGCAGTATGTCTCCAGCGGCCCCTCGAGCGCCCCGGCCAGCACATCGACCCGGGCGCCGTGTTTGAGTAGGCGATCGATCTTGCGCCGCGCCTCGGGGCCGCCCCCGGCGACCAGCACGGGCTCGCCGGCAAGTCGCATGAATATTGGCAGCCACTGGCCGGCCTCGGGGTTTTGGTCTGTTTTCATGCTGTGCAGCGTAGGGCCCGATACGGCAAATGAAAAATACTTGTTGGCTTGGCGCTTATGCCTTGCAGTTATGAGCCGCGAGCGGCCGACCTTTCATTTGGCTATAAGGGCATAACCATCAAATCGTTCCTTTCTCACCACATCCTGCTTAGCCTTGCGAGACGGAAATCGCTACTGGAAAACGCACATGGCCATCTCGCCGGCGGTTCGGCAAGACCTGGAAAAGCAGCTCGGGCATTGGGCCGCTGCACTGGACGAACATCAGCTGCAGTGGGCCAGCGGATATCTGGCCGGGATCGCTGCGGCTCGCGTAGAGGTCCTTCCGGCGCGCGCGCAGGACGCGGCTTCGGATGCCGCGGTGCCGATCGTGACCATCTGGTACGGATCGGAGACGGGCAACGGTCGCGGCGTGGCCGAACGGCTTGCAGCCGATGCAAAGGCCCAGGGTTTCTCGGTGGAGCTGGCCAGCACCGCCGACGTCAAACCACGCGCAATTGCAAAACTCGACACGCTGCTGCTGGTCATGAGCACGCACGGCGAAGGCGATCCGCCCGACGACGCAGAAGCCCTGCATAAGCTGGTCTTGTCGGATCGGGCGCCTCGGCTGGAGAAATTGAAGTTCGCCGTGTTTGCCCTCGGCGACTCCAGCTACCCGGATTTCTGCCAGACCGGGCAGGAGTTCGATCGCCGGCTGGAAGAACTCGGGGCTACTCGTCTGATGGACCGGGTCGACGTGGACGTCGATTTCGAACCGGCTGAGGACGCGTGGCGATCGGAGCTGCTCGCGACGCTGTCGACCGAGCCGAAGCCCGGCGGCATCGTGCCAGCACCGCACCTTCAGTTGATTCGCGGTGCGGAGGCCGACGCCGCCACGCGCTTCGATCGACGCCGCCCGTTCCAGGCCGAGGTGCTGCAGATTTCGCCGCTGACGGTCGCGCCATCGACCAGCCCGGTGCACCACGTGGAATTGTTGGTCGAAGGCAGCGGGCTGGAATGGCTCCCAGGTGATTCACTGGGGCTGTGGCCGACCAATGACCCACGGCTGGTCGACGAAATCATCGAGGTCACCGGCATCGATGCCGGATATAGCATCCGGCGCGGCGGGGAAACCCTGCCGGCCAACGAGTGGCTGTCGCGGCGACTGGAACTGACCCAGCTGGCGCGGCCGTTTCTGGAGGCCTGGGCGGCCGTGAGCGACAGCGCTGAACTGCGCAACCTGCTCGGCGACCGCGAGGCGTTTTCCGGCTGGGTGACTTCGCGGCAGGTCATCGACGTGCTCCGCGATTACCCGGCAAGAGTGGAGGCCGCGCAGCTGATCGATTCGATGCGCGGCATCGCGCCGCGGCTGTACTCGATTGCCTCCAGTCCTCTGACAGGCGACGACGAAATCCACTTGACGGTCAAGCGCGTCGGCGGCCTGGATCAACGGGCCCGGCTACGCGCCGGGGTTGCCTCGTGGCAGCTGACCGAGTCGGTGAAGCCGGGTGATACGGCATCCGTCTACGTCGAGGCCAACCCGCGTTTTCGACTCCCCGACGATCCGGATGCACCGGTGATCATGATTGGTCCCGGCACCGGCGTGGCCCCGTTCCGCGCCTTCGTGCAGCACCGCCAGGCTGCCGGCGCGAACGGCCCGAACTGGCTGTTCTTCGGCGCCCGCAATCGCCGCACCGATTTCCTCTATCAACTCGAATGGCAACGGTTCCAGCGCGAGGGCGCACTGGACCGGCTTTCGGTGGCGTTCTCGCGCGACCAGGCCGAAAAGATCTACGTCCAGGATCGGCTGCGAGAGCAGGGCAGGGACATCTACGACTGGCTGGAACGCGGCGCGCATGTGTATGTATGCGGCGATGGCCAGGCCATGGCCGCCGATGTCCACCAGACTCTTGTCGAGGTCATCGCGGCGCATGGCGGCAAGACCGAAGGCCAGGCCACGGATCATCTTGAATCGATGAAGCACGCGAAGCGGTACCAGAAAGATGTTTATTGAAACGGCTGCCGCGGATTACCGCGGATGAAAATTCGCAACCATGAAAAAGCGCCACACGAAGCGCACGAAGATGGGCGCGAAGGACACCAAAGAAGGCAAACCAAGAAAATCCAGATGGACTTGATTCGCACGGAATCCATGCACCCGTTGACTCCAGCCCTTGAGGCCTTTTCTTCGTGTCCTTCGTACCCAGCTTTTGACTTTGATCCATGCTGATCCGCGCTCATCCGCGGCAAAAAAAGGGTTTTCAATGACTGATCTGAACGTAGAAAAAATCAAGTCCGAGAGCCGCGCGCTACGCGGCACGCTGCATGACAGCCTGGCTGACCCGACCACCGGTGCTATTGCGCCGGGCGATACCGTGGTCAGCAAGTTCCACGGCATCTACCAGCAGGATGACCGCGACGCGCGCGCCAGGCGGCGCGAAGCCCGCCTCGAGCCGCTCTACCAGTTCATGCTGCGCGTGCGCATCCCCGGCGGCCGCGTGACGCGGGCGCAGT
>DATFJJ010000258.1:0-8569 GCA_035269245.1 Wenzhouxiangellaceae bacterium
GATTGATGACCGGGAAGTCAGTCGATTCAACGACATGGTGAACGAAATTCGCGCCAATGAAGCCGGCGCCTCCTGTTACCAGAAGCTTGGTCATGAACCCTTCCCCAAAATCGCCATCCGGAAAACTTAAAAAGGAATATCGTCGGCCAGGTCGTCTTCGGCCGGCGGCGGCGAAGATTGCCGCGACTGCTGGGGCTGCTGTTGACGACCGCCGTAACCGGCATCGTCCATCGGCGCAGAGCCGCTTCGACCATCGAGCATCTGCATCTCGTTGGCGACAACTTCAGTCGTGTAACGGTCCTGACCGTCCTGGCCCTGCCACTTGCGCGTTTGCAGCCGGCCTTCAATATAGACCTTGCTGCCTTTCTTGAGGTACTCGCCAGCGATTTCGCCGAGCCGATTGAACATCACCACCCGGTGCCATTCGGTCTTTTCCTGCTGCTCTCCGGTCTGCTTGTCGCGCCACTGGTCGGTGGTCGCAACGCTGATATTGCAGACGGCGGTATTGGCCGGCGTGTAGCGAACTTCGGGGTCCGCCCCCAGGTTTCCGATCAGAATGACCTTGTTGATTCCGCGCGCCATTTCGCTTGCTCACAAGTATGAATTTAAGCCTGAAAGTCTAGCACAGGGAACCGGCTACTCAGCCCTCATCCGGCTGGCACGGCCACTCTCGACGACCCTGTGGATAATCGACCTCGTGCATTCCGAAACCCCGCCGGCCGCCGAATCGCGCCCCTCGCCCGGCTCATCCTGAGGCCCTGCCTCGCCGACTCGGTGGGTTTACGCCCCGGCGGCCGACGGGGGCACGCCCGGCCAGGCCGGCTGGACGAATCGTCATCAGAGGATTCAAAAGCAATCGGCAGCGCTTTGTCGGTCCGTGAAACGTATAATCACGGGTTATGAACCACGTCAGTCCGATTATGTCCCCGAGCTCGCTGGCCGAGATCATGGACCTGACCGCCGGCGACCGCCAGGCGATGGACGCGCTCATCCGGAAGCGGCTCAGATCCGATGTGCTGCTTGTCAACCAGATCGGCGAATACATCATCAACGCCGGCGGCAAGCGATTGCGGCCCCTGGTTCACCTGCTGTCGGCCCGGGCCTGTGGTTACAGCGGCATGGCGCATACACAGCTTGCAGCCGTCATCGAGTTCATCCATACCGCCACGCTGCTGCACGACGACGTCGTGGACGGCTCGGAGCGGCGGCGCGGGCAACGGACCGCGCACCAGGTCTGGGGCAATGCAGCATCGGTACTGGTCGGTGATTTCCTTTATTCGCGCAGTTTTCAGCTGATGGTGGAGCTTGAATCGAATTCGATCATGTCGATCCTGGCCGACACTACCAATACGATCGCCGCCGGCGAAGTATTGCAATTGATGCAGCTGGGTGACATCGAACTCGACGAATCCGGATATTTGAAGGTCATCGGCGACAAGACCGCCTGCCTTTTCGCGGCGGCCGCGCGGTTGGGCGCAGTGATCTCCGACAGTCCCGATCCGATCGTGCAGTCACTTGCCGATTTCGGGTTTGCCCTGGGTCAGGCGTTCCAGATCACCGACGACTGGCTGGACTATTCGGGCAGGGACGAGCCGCTGGGCAAGAATCTCGGCGACGATCTTGCCGAGGGCAAGGTCACGCTGCCGTTGATCCTGGCCCTGAAGGCCGCGCAACAGGCTGATCGTGAATTTCTGATCGAGACAATTCACGCCGGCGGCACCGATGAGCTCGACCGTGTCCGCGACGTGCTGACGAAGACCGGCGCGCTCGATGACGCTCTGGAACGCGCCACCGCATTTTCAGAACGCGCTTGCCGGGCGCTTGCGCCCCTGCCGCCGTCAGCGGAACGCGATTCACTGGAACTGCTTGCGCGCTTTGCAGTGGATCGATCGCTCTAGTGGCCGACTAGGCCGGCCGTATTCAGCATCCTGGCTACTGCGGCGTCATCATGGCCCGCGATTGCGGCGTTTTGCTGAGGATCTCGGAGAAAATCTGCATAGGGATGGAAGTGTTCAGAGATATCTGACTTTCCGGCCCTTACACCATGTCCGTTACAACATTCCGAAATGTCTCGCCGCGCTGTTCGAAATCCCTGAATCGAGGAAAACTCGGGGCGCCCGGCGAGAGCAGTACCACTCCGCCCGGTCTACTCAGCGCCTGCGCTGCGGCGACGGCTTCGGCCATGTTCCCGACATTCGATACCCGCCCGGCCTGGACACCGCCCGCGTCCGAAACAAGTTTGCAGATGGCAGGCCCGTTATCCGGCAACCCGACCAGACCGCCGAGCGGGTTCTCCCGGCAGAACTCCGCGACCATCCGCCAGTCCGCGCCGCGATCCAGCCCGCCTACGATCAGCACCGGGTGAGGCGGACTGGCCTGCAGGGCCGCAAGCGTCGCGTAGGGTGTTGTCGCGATCGAGTCATTGATCCAGCTCATGCCGTCCGGGCCTCGAATGGGTTCGAGCCGGTGCGGCAGGGGCCGAAACGACGCCAGGCCTTCACGCGCCGATTCCAGTTGTCCGTCGATGGATTCGACCACCGCTAACGCCAGCGCGAGATTATCCAGGTTGTGACGTCCAGGCAGTGGGCTGTCGGATGCCGCAATCAAGAGTCGTCCATGGTGCCGGATTCCTTCGTCCACGGCCTGGATCGTGCCTTCGGCATTGACCGGCAGAACATTGGGCAGGTCTGCAACCGCCTCTGCCAGCACGGGATCGGCGCCGTTGATCCAGAGCGGCCCGCCATCGAGAAGTTCGGCCACGCGCAGCTTGGCCGCGTAATACTTCGCCACCCCACCGTGCCAGTCCTGGTGCTCGGGAAACAGCCGCGTGATGACTGCCGCGGTAGCATGCCCCTCAAGATCGGCGAGTTGATAACTCGAAAGTTCGATAATGAAACAGTCGGACCGATCCTCGAGCAGGTCGAGCATAGGCACGCCGATATTGCCACCCAGCGCCACCGACTTGCCGCCGGCCGCCAGCAGGTGCGCGATCAAAGCTGCGGTGGTGCTCTTGCCCTTGCTGCCGGTAACGGCAATGACCCGTGCGTCCGGGCGCTCGCCGAACCAGAGCGACGAGATACAGGTTACCGGCGTGCCTGCCCCGCGCCATCGGATCAATGCCGGCAGGTCAACCGGCACGCCCGGCGAACGCAGGACGCGGTCGGGTGCAACGGAGACCGAATCCGGCGTGCCTATGCGCAGCGGCCAGTCTCGAGGCGCGACCTCGGGCATCCGGTCGCACAGCACCTCGATTTGAGCTCCGGGTGTGCGCCGGGCCACGGCGCGTTCCAGCGCCCGGCCTTCGCGCCCGAATCCCAACACCAGGGTTCGACCGCTATCGAGCGCTTCGAAATTCATGGCCTGAAGCGCTCCGGAATTCGGTCGGGACCGGCGGGACCGAGCACCGTTTCCAGATCCGGCGCCTGGATTCCGTGCATTCTCAGGGCCAATTCGCGTACCACCGCATGGTCGTACCAGCGCGCGTCGGCGGCAAGCGCGCCAAGGGCGGCACGCGCCTCCCCTGCCTCGCCTACGCACTCGAACGGACGCGGACCATCCAGCTCCAGCAACGCGGCAAACGCATCCGACTGCCCGGCCTCCGCCAGCAGGTCGCGGTGGAAGATGGCCCGCATGCGCTCCACGTCCATGAAAGGCGCCATAGCCAGAAAAACGAACTGACATTTGGGGCACTCGCCACACCAGCGAGTGGTGCGAGGCCCCTCGAGGTGAAAGTTGCGGTTGCAGCTGGAAAACACGTCGTGATAAGAGGTCAGGGCGGCAAACTCGCGGCAGACGCCGAGTTCGCTGTCGCGTCGCAGCAACGAGAATACCGCCAGGTCATCGGCAATGTACCGTTCTATCCACTGCCCCAGCGATTGCTCGAACGCATAACTCTTGGCGAACTGGTGATTGATGGACTGGCCGTCGGGCGTGATCATCGTTGGGGTATCGGCCGATCGCTCGTTGCCGAACACCACCGCGTCGAAATCCCAATGCAAGGCGGCAACCACCAGGGCCGCAGCGTTGATTGCGGTGATCGGCACATGACCGTTGAGCGCGCCGGCGGCGTTCAATGCGGCCAATTCCGGAGCGAGCCGGCGTCGGATGACATGGTGTCGAGTGCCAGCGCGTTCGGCGACCCGACCAATCAACGGTGCCGACCCCACCTGCACTGTTTCAGCCGTGATACCGCGGGCTCGAACCCGCTCCAGCGCCACCAGCGAGTCCTTGCCACCACCCATCGGCACCAGAGCGCGGGGCTCGAGGCCCAGCGCCGGAGCTTCGGTGCACCCCGTCGGTTCGGGCGCCTCGAATCCGGGCCAATAGCGTCCTTGCAGTTGGTTGCGCCAGGCCATTTCGGCCAGTCCGTGCTGGTAGATCCGCGCCAGCGCATCGGCCTGAAAGGCATCCGGGCAGCCGGCCGCGAAGCGGACCTTGCCCCGACAGGCAACCTTCCAGTAACTGACACCGGCGATCCAGTGCAACAGGTCAAGGGCTGCCTGAAAAGATGGGTGCTCTGATGGCACTTTCCCGGCGGCGTGGCCAAAACCGAAAGATTCTTCCAACGCCAGACTCCGATCCTTGCCGAGCAGCCTCCAGCGCAGCCGGAGCTCACCGGAATCCGGATCGAATTCGCGGCTGGTGAATTCGAGGCCCTCGATTTCGGAATACTGCATGCGGTCGGTCAGTTCTGCCCGGCGTTGGCGACGGGCTCGGCTTCCGTGTCCTGACGTGGCCATGCGCGCAGGACGGCATTGACCAGGGTGGCCAGCGGAATCGCGAAGAACACGCCCCAGAAACCCCAGATGCCGCCGAAAACGAGGACCGCGATGATGATCGCCACAGGGTGGAGGCTCACAACTTCAGAAAACAGCACCGGCACCAGAACATTGCCGTCGAGAAGCTGGATGATCGCGTAGGCGACTATCACCCAGACGAAATCACCACTGAAACCGAACTGAATGAACGCGACGATCGCGACCGGAATGGTCACGACGGCAGCGCCGATGTAAGGGATCAGCACCGAGAACCCGACCAGCATCGAAATCAGCATTGCAAACGGAAGCCCGAGCAACGCGAAGGTGGTATAGGTGACGATCCATACGACGAGGATTTCCAAAACCTTGCCCCGAACGTAATTGCCGATCTGAGCGTCGACCTCGGTCCACACATTCATGGCCAGCGCCCGGTTGCGCGGCATGTAGCGTCGAAACCAGGCCTGGATCTGGTTTTTGTCCTTGAGGAAGAAAAACACGAGGATCGGCATCAGCACGAGGAAAACGACAAGGCCGATAAGGTACATGAGCCCCGAGGGTGAAACGACCTTTGTGCTTTGCTCACCGATATATTTCCGGATGCTTTCCAGGATGTCGTTGACCTGGCCTTCGCCGACGATCTGCGGATATCGATCGGGAAGCTGCAAAACAAAAGTCTGGATCTGACTGATGTAGTCCGGGAAAACTCGCGCTGCATCGACGACCTGGCGAATGATCATTGGCGTGATGCCGAAAAAGACCACCAGCAGAATCGCCATGAAAGCGCTGAATACCGCAGTCACCGCTATTATTCTAGGGATTCCGAGACGTTGCAGGCGCATGACAACGCCCTCGAGCAGATAAGCGACCACGATGCTGGCGAAAACAGGTGCCAGAATTCGGCCCAGCGTCATCACCAGCACGAGTCCCAGGATCAGCCAGAGCGCGAGAATCACGACCTGCGGATCGGAGAAATTCCGATGGTACCAATCCTTGATTTGCGAGAACATCGCCATCTTCGCTTTATGCCGCGGTCGGGACTGCGAGCAGATTAACGCACTTCAGGGGTGTCCGGCGAACGGACGCGGGATCGAGACTGTTACCGGAAAATTCAGAATCGGATATTGAGCCGCGCCGCGACTTCCACGGCCTGGTCCAGACGTTCGCTGACTACGCCGAGCACGTTACCGCCAAAGGCGAACTCGGGCGGCGCATATGACGCGCTAAGATCCAGTCGCGCACGATCCCCCAAGCCTTTTCCGAGCCCGATCAGCACGCTGTGCTGGGCGAGCTCATTGTCAAGAGCTGCCATCAATGAAGGCGATGTCGGGGTCGGCTGGGAGCGCGTATGGAAATCGACCTTGAATTCGAGATCGCTCTCATGCTCCCAGCGCATTCCAACCGTATAGACGGTCAGATCGTTCCATTCGAACCGCGGACTGCTGCTGTCGCCGAGCAGCGCGTTGAATCTCGCCGGAAGGGAACGACTCGGGAAAGCGCCGACCTGACTGTAGAACACCTGCGAAACCGCCACGGTGAAGAGCGTGTGCTCGCCGGCGCGCATATCCAGCCCCATCCGCAACCGCGAGGGAATGTCCAGATCGGCCGAATGTCCATGCACGCCGCGAACAGTGGACAGCTCGTCCATGTCGATTCTCGACTGGAACATCGCATTCATCATCAAGCGCGGCAACAATTCCGAAGCAAATCCCAGTTGCAGGCCGGCGCCCTGGGAAAGCTCTCGGTTGGCGGCGAAGAAATCGACCGGACGAAAAGCGCCGGTGTACTCTGCCAGATCCAGCATCGAGTGACTGAACTGCTGCGAGGCCAGCACGGCAGAAACGCTCAGACTGTTGAAGTCATTGACCTTTCCGTAAAGCCCGGAAAGAAGAAGGGCGCGCTGGAAACCCGGCGCACCACGTTCCGGCGCAGCCCCCGGCAACGAGCCGAATTGGAGTGAACGAGTGATGCGAGAACTCAGAAATGAAAATCTGGGATGGCCGGACTTGCCGACAAGAGGCTTGGCGAAATCCGGCAGAACGACGTCGCGATCAAAATGCAGCCAGCTGATTTCCGGCACCGCGACGCGCTGAATAGAAGCCATTTCGGGCGTCAAGCGCTGTGCAAGATATGCTTCCCACGGGCCCAACTCGAAGCCGGCAAGATACCAGGCCATCGAAGACGGCATCATCATTCTGGCAGTGGCGTAACCGCCATGAGCCGGGCTGATGGCACCTGCCGAAGCCAGCATCAGCAGCATGATCAAGGTACGACGCAGCATTTAATCCCGATTATGCGATGTAGAGTTACCGAACAAGTGTACTTTGTATTTTGGTAAAAATACAACAGTCTTAACCGAATTTTTTCATAAACGAGTCGAAACCACGGCCCGCGACGGAGTGATTCAATGAATAGTGTTGCAGAAAAACAACAATCCGCCCCTCGGCCACCGGTGGCAATGACCATAGCCGGATCCGATTCTTGCGGGGGCGCCGGCATCCAGGCTGACCTCAAGACATTTTCCGCGCTGGGCGTGTTCGGGGCATCGGCCGTAACCGCGGTCACCGCCCAGAACACCGCGGCAGTCAGCGGCATCAACACCATGCACGCGGACTTCGTCGGCCAACAGATTGCGGCGTGTTTCGCGGATCTGCCGGTCGGTGCAATCAAGACCGGGATGCTGGCCAACGCCGACATCACGCGGACTGTGGTCCGGGAGCTCAAGCGAACACGCGAAATTTCCGGCACGCTGATTCCCTTGATTGTCGACCCGGTAATGATCGCGACCAGCGGCGCGTCGCTGCTGGACGAGAGAGCGACAGCCACGCTCTGGGACGAACTTCTGCCGCTGGCAACGCTGGTCACCCCGAACCTGCCCGAGGCGGCCGCGCTGACCGGACGACCCGAAGACACCGACCCGGAAACATTGGGCACCCTGTTGCTGGAAAGCGGCGTGGGCGCGGTCCTGGTGAAGGGTGGCCACGCCAAGGGCGAAACCTGCCGCGACCTGCTGGTCGTACACGATGCCGCGACCGCTTTCGACTGGCCCAGAGCCGCCGGAGAATTCCATGGCACCGGATGCGCGTATTCGGCGGCGATCACGGCGCTGTGCGCGCGCGGGCATTCACTGGAAGTCGCGATATCGAAGTCGGGAGAGTGGCTACAGCGGCAGATTCGCGGCGCGTTCCATCCTCTTCACGGCAGCCTCGGGTTGCTGCCGTTTTCCCCTGAAGAGGGTCGCTGAGCACCTTGCCGGCTCAGTCAGGGAACCGCTGAACAAGTCTGCGCGGCGCGCGTTTCAGCCGGAAAGCCGGTCGATGATCGCGTCTGCAAGCGATGATGTCGTGCCGGTGCCGCCAAGGTCGGGCGTTACCCGATCGCCGGCACTGATCACGTCGCGAATGGCCTGCCGCAGGCTCCTGGCATCGTCCTGGTGCTCGAGGTGCTCGAGCATCTGGGCCGTACCAAGCAGCAACGCGCAGGGGTTGGCGATGCCCTGCCCTGCAATGTCCGGCGCCGAGCCGTGGACGGCTTCGAACATGGCGGTACGATCCCCGATGTTGGCCCCCGGGGCCAGCCCCAGTCCGCCGACCAGACCGGCGCACAGGTCGGAAATGATGTCACCGAACAAATTGGTCGTAACCATGACATCGAATCGCTCGGGATTCATGACCAGCTGCATGCAGCAGTTGTCGACGATCATGTCATTGAATTCAATGTCCGGATACTCGGCGGCCATCGATTTCGCGACATTCAGAAACATGCCCGTGACATCCTTGACGATGTTGGCCTTGTGCACGGCGGTTACCTTCTTG
>DATFJJ010000259.1:0-9721 GCA_035269245.1 Wenzhouxiangellaceae bacterium
GCCAATTCTGCTGGGCGGTGACCACGCGGCTATCGCGCGCTGGCGGCGTGAGCAGGCCTTGCTGCGGACGGCCCGCCGCAGACCGGATCTGCTGGCTTCGGCAGGGCTTGACAAGGCGGATAGAGCCTGGCTGGCCACCAATTTCGATGAAGAAGCCTGAATCCTGCGAGCCGCGACACGCCTTTTCCGGATGAATCCAGGCGCACCGGTATTGCCTGATTGCGCGGATATCCGTTATACTTGCATGCTTGACTTTTCGGGCCCGAAGTTTCCAGGCCGCACTAACTCGAACAACGAATACGGATCACGATCATGAGCACGATTATCGACCAGATCAATGCGGAACAGATGCAGCGCGACGTCCCGGATTTCGCCTCGGGCGACACGGTTGTCGTCAATCTTTGGGTGCGAGAAGGCGATAGGGAGCGCCTGCAGGCGTTCGAAGGTGTCGTGATCGCGCGTCGTAACCGCGGCCTGCACTCGGCTTTCACCGTGCGCAAGGTGTCGCACGGTACCGGCGTTGAGCGCGTCTTCCAGACCTACAGCCCGCTGATCGACTCGATCGAGATCAAGCGCCGCGGCCGCGTCCGCCGTGCAAAGCTGTTTTACCTTCGCAACCTGGAAGGCAAGGCAGCGCGCATTCGCGAGAAGCTCGCCAGCCGCGCAAGCAACTGATTCGCGAACGTTGCGCCGGCATCGGCGCGTCTTTCGGCAGAACTGCATATCGGCCCGGCCGGGGGCACCCGCGCCGGGCCTTCTGTTAGTAACGATCACGTAGCTGGCTAGGAACGGCCGCACGCACAGCGGTTCTGAAGACTACGCAGATTTGCACGGCTCCCGAAATCCTAAGTTCCGATGAAACCGTCACGACTCCGATTGCTGATGAACGTCTGGCCACCTTACCTGGCGGCCGGAATCCGAGTGCGCGAGATCGCGCCCGACTGGAAACGCGTCCGGGTCGAGCTGAAGGCGCGGTTCTGGAACCGCAACTACGTTGGCACGCATTTCGGCGGCAGCCTGTTCGCCATGACCGATCCGTTCTACATGCTGATGTATATCGAGCTGCTGGGACGTGAGTACCAGGTCTGGGACTACGCGGCCGACATCCGCTTCGTTCGCCCGGGCCGTGGCACCGTTCGGGCGGAGTTCAGGCTAGCAACGTCGGATCTGGACCGTGTCGTTGAAGAGACCAAAAAAGGCGGGAAGTACCTTCACCAACACCACGTCAACGTCGTGGATTCCGACGGTAACGATGTCGCTAGGGTTGGTCGGACGCTCTATTTCAAGCGAAAATCACGCCGGGACGAATCAGGCAGTTGACGCGGACCCGACGTCGTCGGCGAGGCTTTCGGCAGATTTCCCCGTTTTAGCCGCGTTGCCCTTGGATGATTTGCCGTCGCCGGCGGATTTCGCCTCGGCTTCGCTCTCGGCCAGTATTTCGCTGGAGCCGTTGAAACGGCCGCCGGGCTCGATGACCAGGTCAACGATGTGTACGTCACCCTCGACGCATCCTCCAGCGATGATTTCCAGGCGGTGGGCAGAGATGGAGCCTTCCACGCGGCCGCTGACCACGACAGTCGCTGCCTTGACCTGGCCTTTCAGGTAACCGCTTGTTCCGATCACCACGCTGGATTCGGATCTGACGTCGCCGTCGATGCGTCCATCGACGTGCAACATGTCGCTCAGGGTGAGATTGCCGACAAACTCGGTGCCTGTCGCGACGATGGTTGATCCATTACGCGCACTTTGCTGCGCACGGTCCTTGCCAAAGATTGCCATTGGACCCGTTCCTCCTGCTCGAAAACGGTTTGGTAGCGTTCGAAAGACCAGTCCATGAAAGAACCGGGGTTGAGCCTGCGCTCAAGGTAGCGTACCTCGTAATGCAGGTGGGGCGCCTCGGAGAGGCCGCTGTTGCCGGAGCGACCGATGGGCTCGCCCTGACTGATGTACTGGCCGACCTTGACGTCGACCTCGCTCAAATGGGCGAATATCGTCGAGAAACCGTAGTTGTGTACGATCTTGATCATCTTGCCCATGCCGCTTCCGACATTGTTGCCGGCGTATTCGACGACGCCATCGGCGGTCGCGGTGACACGGGTGCCTATGCTGGCGCGCAGGTCAACGCCGCCGTGCAGACGCGTACCTTCGACTACAGGATGTTCGCGCATGCCGAAACTGCTGGTAACGGTAGCCTGCTCCAGCGGATAGCCGCTGGGAATCGAGCTGAGCATCAGGCGCTTTTCGAAAGCGGTATGGCTCGCGACAGATATGCGTTCGGCTACCGGCAATGCGGGCGGAGAGTTGATACCGATGATGGTTTCGAGCTGCTCCAGGTCGTCGCTGAGCGCGATGAGCTCGGATGCGCGCGCGTCCACCTGCACCGTCAACTGTGCCTGCCGTACCAGGAGTTCCGAGTTTCTTTCCTGGATTGCCGTATTCCGGTCGCTGAGGTCGGCCAGGTTGGTATCGAGTTTTTCGACCCTTCCGGAAAGCGCGTAGATCACGAGCAGGCCGCCGAGAAACACCGCGCCAAGTGTGCCGCCGGCGGCCAGCGCCGCTCGGCGCATCACCTGGGTGAGCGTGTAATGACGGGCGCGGTGACAATCGGTGATCGTGAGCTGATAGTGGTTGCGCATATAAAGCCGTTGTTTTTGTGAAACGCTCCGCAGAATGTACGGGGTGAGCCAACTGCCTAACCCCGGCATTATTACCAAGCATGCGTCGGGATGCAAATCCTGGCTAGCGGCACGGGCCGGCAGCGGCCTCCTGAAGGGCCCGGAAAACCGCTGAACTTGAAGTTAGAACTTGAAAACCGGGCGCGCGAAGCCCATTTGAATCGGCGGTTACGTAACGAGTATTGCTCGCCGATGAACGACACGAACAACACCACCGAATCAGTCACTGAAACCCGCGCTTTCGATACGGAAGTCCATCAGCTGCTGAAGCTGATGATCAACGCGTTGTACTCGAACCGGGAAATTTTCCTGCGCGAGCTCGTTTCGAATGCATCCGACGCCCTGGACAAACTGCGCTTCCGGGCATTGACCGACAGCGAGCTGCAGGGCACGGCCGGGGCTGCGCAGATCTCGATCACCATCGATTCCGCCCAGAACACCCTGGTCGTGACCGACAACGGCATCGGCATGACGCGTGAGGACGTGATCGAGAATCTCGGCACCATTGCCAGGTCGGGCACCGCGCGGTTTCTGGAGTCGCTGAGCGGCGATCAGAAGGCCGACGCCAAGCTGATCGGCCAGTTCGGCGTGGGCTTCTACTCGGCCTTCATCGTGGCCGACCGTGTGACCGTCGAAACCCGTCATGCCGCCGACCCGGCGGACCAGGCAGTGCGCTGGTCGTCCGATGGAAAGGGAGAATACACGCTGGAGGCAACGACGCTGCCGGAGCCCGGAACGCGGGTCGAATTGCACCTTGCCGAGGAACACCGCGACCTGCTGGAGCCCGATCGCGTCAAGCGGATCGTGCGCCACTATTCCAACCACATTTCGTTCCCGATACGCGTGGTTGAGGCGGGCGACGAGTCCGACGAGGCTCCGGAGATCGTCAACGACACCCAGGCGCTGTGGATCCGCCCCAAGGCCGAGATCGAAGACGCCGAATACGAGGAGTTCTACCAGGGGCTGTCGGGCGATCTTCAGCCGCCAGCCAAGTGGGCGCACCACCACGTTGAAGGGACGCAAAGCTACTCGATGCTGCTGTTCCTGCCCGGCCAGGCGCCGTTCGACCTGGCCTGGAACCGGGATGACCGGCGAGGCGTCAAGCTCTACATCCAGCGCGTGTTCATCATGGACGCCGCAGAGCAACTTCTTCCGCGTTACCTGAGATTCGTGCGCGGCATCGTCGATTCGGCCGACCTGCCGCTGAACGTGTCGCGTGAAATTCTGCAGGACAGCCCGCTGCTGGACAAGATTCGCGCCGCGGTCGTGCGCAGATCTCTGGACATGATCGAGAAGCTTGCCGACGAAGGCGGCGAGGCATGGGCAACATTCCAGCGCGAATTCGGCAACGTGCTCAAGGAAGGCGTAATCGAAGACCCGGAAAATCGCGAGCGTATTGCCGGGCTGCTCAGATTTGCGAGCACGGCCGAACAAACAGCGCATTCGGTGTCGCTGGCCGATTACCTTGCGCGTGCGGGCGAACAGCCTGACGCCATCTGGTACCTGACCGGCGACAGCATGGACCAGTTGCTGGCAAGTCCGCATCTGGAAGCGTTCAGCAAGGCGGGGGTCGAAGTTCTTCTGTTGACCGATCCAATCGACGTCTGGCTGGTCAATCACCTGTTCGAGTTCGATGGCAAGCCCTTGAAATCGGCTGCCAGTGGCGAATTCGAGGCGCCGGCGGAAGAGGGTGAAGAAGCCACCGAGGAACAGCAGCAGCAGCGCGACGAACTGTGCGGCACGATCAAGAAGCTGCTCGGCGAACGGGTCGGCAACGTTCGGCCCAGCAAACGTCTGACCGACTCGGCGAGCTGCATTGCCGAAGAGGCCGGTGGCATGACGCTGCAGATGCGCCGCATGCTGAAACAGGCTGGCCAGGACGTGCCGGATGTCAAGCCCGATCTGGAGATCAATCCCCGTCATCCGCTGGTTGAAAGACTGGCCGAAACCGGAGACGAAGCGCGTCGCTCGGAGCTTGCACATCTGCTGCTGGACCAGGCGTTGTTGATCGACGGCGGCGAGCTCGCCGACCCGGCCGGATTCGTAAAGCGCGTCAACAAGCTGCTTTCGACTCAGGATTAAGGGAACTCCGAACAAAGCCTGCGCGGGCGCGGCGGCGCCTTTGCGGGAGGCTCCCACTGAAACACGCTCCGCGCCGACGTGTTCAGAGGTTCCCAGGGTGCTTGATGAGCGTCGGCGATCGGCGAACCAGGCCGAAACTTGGATGTTTCTGGCTATTCGTCTTGAACAATTGGAAATGTTTAGATACAATAGCCAGCTCGATTGCGGGGTGGAGCAGTCTGGCAGCTCGTCGGGCTCATAACCCGAAGGTCGCAGGTTCGAATCCTGCCCCCGCTACCAGGTCATCGGTGCAAGAAAGCCCCTGGTCTTCAGGGGCTTTTTTGTTTTCCGGGGCCGGTTTCGGTTGAAAACGGTCAATTTGACGGGTCCGTCGTCGGCGGTGCCCGAGAGGTCAGGAGATCAGACATGTCGGTGCAGGATGATTTGAGCCGGCTGATCAGGCCGGCAATCGAGGCTATGGGTTTCGAATTCGTCGGCTTGGAATACCTGTCGAATCCGAAGAACAGGCTCGTGCGCATCTACATAGACCGCGAGCCCGAGGGCATCAGCATCGACAATTGCGCGGACGTCAGCAACGAGGTATCAGCGCTGCTGGATGTCGAGGACCCGGTTTCGGGGCATTACAGCCTGGAAGTTTCGTCACCGGGTATAGAGCGGCCGCTGTTCGAGCCCGAACACTACCGGCAATTCGTCGGCGAGCGCGCGAAGGTTCATCTTTTCGCACCCGTTGATACCGGCAGTGACGATGCTTCCGGCAAGCGCCGCAAGCTCACGGGGCGAATCGTCGAAGCCGATGATGAGCGGGTAGTCATGGACGTCGACGGCGATCAGGTCGCGGTTTCGTTCGACGACATCCGCCGCGCCAATCTCAAGCCCGACATGGACGAAATCATGGCGGGACGATGAAAATCAGGATCGGGAAAGGTCGATAATGAGCACTATGAAGAAGGGCAAGGAAATCCTGCAGGTCGCCGAAGCCGTTTCCAACGAGAAGGGGCTTTCGCACGACATCATATTCGAAGCGATCGAGGCCGCGCTGGCATCGGCGGCACGCCGTCGAAGCGTCGAAGACATCGATACTCGCGTGGCGATCGACCGCAAGACCGGCGATTACGAAGCGTTTCGCCGCTGGGAAGTCATTTCCGACGACCCGGAAGAGGCCGAGCTGGAATCCGAAGACCGCCAGATTCGCCTCAGCGAGGCAAGAAAGGCCAATCCGGACCTGGAAGTCGGCGACTTTATTGAAGAGCACATGGAGCCGCCCGAGTTCGGCCGCATCGCCGCGCAGGCCGCCAAGCAGGTCATCGTCCAGCGAGTGCGCCAGGCCGAGCGCGCGCAGGTTGTCGAAGCCTACAAGGATCGCGTCGGCGAGCTGGTGAGTGGTAGCGTCAAGCGCATGGAGCGCGGCGGCATATATCTTGATCTTGGCGAGAACGCCGAGGCCTTCATTCCTTCCCGGCACACCGTGCCCGGCGAGAACGTGCGGGTCAACGACCGCGTTCGAGGCTATCTCTACGAAGTGCGCGAAGAGCAGCGCGGCCCGCAGCTGTTCGTCAGCCGGACCATGCCGGAATTATTGGTCGAGCTGTTCAAGATCGAAGTGCCGGAAATCGGCCAGGAATTGTTGGAGCTCAAGGGCGCTGCCCGGGATCCGGGCCGTCGGGCCAAGATTGCGGTACACGCGCTGGATTCGCGCACCGATCCGATCGGCGCCTGCGTCGGCATGCGTGGGTCGCGCGTGCAGGCCGTTTCCAACGAACTTGCCGGGGAGCGTATCGACATCATTCTCTGGAATGAAAACCCGGCGCAGTTCGTGATCAACGCCATGGCGCCGGCCGAGGTCAACTCGATCATCGTCGACGAAGATTCCAAGGCCATGGATGTTGCGGTCGAAGAGGCCAATCTATCGCAGGCCATCGGCCGCGGCGGACAGAACGTGCGCCTGGCGTCGGAGCTGACCGGTTGGGAACTGAACGTGATGACTGTCGAGGACGCCGAAACCAAAGGTGAAGAAGAGTCTCGCGGCATCCTGCAGATGTTCATCGAAAAACTGGACGTCGACGAGGAACTGGCGGGCATACTGGTGCAGGAAGGCTTCACCAATGTCGAGGAAGTCGCTTATGTTCCTGAGTCGGAATTGCTGGCGATCGAGGAGTTCGACGAAAACATCGTCGCCGAGCTGCGGCGTCGTGCCCGCGATGCGCTGCTCACGCAAATGATCGCCTCCGAGGAACAGCTCGAGGAAAATCGGCCGGCCGAGGACTTGCTCGCGCTGGAAGGCATGAGCGAAACGATCGCCTTCCGCCTGGCCGAACAGGGGATCCGCACGCGTGACGATCTGGCCGAATGCGCCGTCGACGAACTCGAGGACGTAAAGGATCTTGACCCGGATACGGCGGCCAAGCTGATCATGGAAGCGCGTGCACACTGGTTTGCCGAAGAGGGTTGATTCTCGCCGTAGCAGAACCGGAAGCAAACTTGAAGTCACCGAGGAGTTTTGATGTCGCAGGTCACAGTTACACAATTGGCGGAAGTGCTCGGGGTTACCCCCGATCGGTTGCTGGCGCAGTTCAAGGAAGCCGGCATTTCGATCGGTGCCGCCGATGCACCGGTGACCAATGACGACAAGAAGAAGCTGCTGGCGTTCTTGCGCAGCTCGCACGGCAAGGCCGAAGAGCGCGAGGAGTCCGATACGCCGCGCAAGGTCACGCTCAAGCGCAAGACGATCAGCGAACTCAAGGTGCCTTCCGGCGGCGCCGGGCGCAGTCGTACTCGCGGCCCCGCGCCTTCGCGCACCGTGAACGTCGAGGTGCGCAAGCGTCGCACCTATGTCAAGCGCGGCGAGATCCAGGAAGCCAGCGAGACCGACGCCGAGCGCGAAGCCGCGCTGAAAACGCTGGAAGAATCTCGCCGTCAGCGTGAAGAGGTCGAAGCGGTCGAGCGGGAGCGCGAGGAAAAGCGCCGGGCCGAGATGGAAGCCGAAGAAAGAGCTCAGGAAGAGGCTCAGGAAAAGGCTGCCGAGGAAGCACGCGAGATCGAACAGGCCGAAGCCGAGCGACGCAAGGCTGAAGAAGAAAAGATGCGTGCCGAAGAGCAAAAGGCCCGCGAGGAAGCCGAGACACGCGCCCGCGCCGAAGCCGTCGCGGCCAAGGCTGAAGTCGAACGTGAGGCCCGCCGCAAGCGCGACGAAGACGCACGAGGCGGCAAGGGCGGCAAGGACAAGCCGGGGAAGACCCGTTATGGACGCGAGGAGCTTCATGTCGCGGCCAAGAGCAAGCGACGCAAGCCGAAACGGCGCGGCAAGACCACCAGCGCGGGCGGCGAACACGGATTCCAGATGCCGACGCAGCCGGTCAAGCGCGAGCTCGAGATTCCGGAGTCCATTACCGTCGGTGATCTGGCCAAGTTGATGGCCGTCAAGGCGGGTGAACTGATCAAGGCGTTGATGAACATGGGTTCCATGGTCACCATCAACCAGCCGCTGGACCAGGAAACCGCGATGTTGGTGGCCGAGGAAATGGGCCACGAAGCCAGGCCCGCGGAACAACAGGATATCGAGAGCGAGCTGGTGACCGAGCAAGAGGACGCCGGCGACGCGGTAGCGCGGCCGCCGGTGGTGACAGTGATGGGGCACGTCGACCACGGCAAGACCTCGTTGCTAGACTTCATTCGCCGTGCCAAAGTCACCGAAGGTGAGAGCGGCGGCATTACGCAGCATATAGGCGCGTATCACGTTCGGACCGAAAACGGCGTCATCACTTTTCTGGATACGCCGGGTCATGCCGCGTTTACCTCGATGCGTGCGCGCGGCGCGCAGGCCACCGATATCGTGATTCTGGTCGTGGCCGCCGACGATGGCGTGATGCCGCAGACCAAGGAAGCCATCCAGCACGCGCGTGCCGCGGGTGTGCCGCTGATCGTGGCGGTCAACAAGATCGACAAGCCCGATGCCGATCTCGACCGGGTCAAGAACGAGCTTTCGGCCGAGGAAGTCGTGCCCGAAGAGTGGGGCGGCCAGGAAATCTTCGTGCCGGTCTCGGCGATTTCCGGCGAGGGAATCGACAATCTGCTCGAAGCCGTGCTGCTTCAGTCCGAAGTGATGGAACTCAAGGCCGTGCCCGAGCACCGGGCCCGCGGCGTGGTGGTCGAGTCGTCTCTGGACAAGGGGCGTGGGCCCGTGGCCACCATTCTGGTCCAGGACGGCACGCTCAAGAAAGGCGACATGGTGCTGGCCGGGGAACAGTACGGTCGTGTCCGCGCCATGTTCGACGAAACAGGCCAGCCGATCGACTCGGCCGGCCCTTCGATTCCGGCCGAGGTGCTGGGCCTTTCCGGCGTGCCCAATGCCGGGGACGAAGTACTGGTCGTCGCCGACGAGCGCAAGGCGCGCGACGCGGCGGAGCAGCGCAAGTCGTCGGCGCGCGAAGGCCGGCTGGCCGAGCGCCAGGCCGCCAAGCTGCAGAATCTGTTCGACCAGATGGGCGAGGACGGCGCTACCGGTGCCGGCGAGCAGCAGAGCGTGAACCTGGTGATCAAGGCCGACGTGCAGGGCTCGGCCGAGGCGTTGCGCGATTCGCTGACCAAGTTGTCCAACGAGGAGGTCAAGGTCAACGTGATTTCGTCGGGTGTCGGCGGCATCACCGGATCCGACGCCGCGCTGGCGCAGGCGTCCAACGCTATCATCATTGGATTCAACGTCCGTGCCGATGCCTCGGCGCGCAAGGCGATCAGCGAGAATGATCTCGACCTGAACTACTACAGCATCATTTACGAGGCGATCGACGACGTCAAGAAGGCGATCTCCGGTCTGCTGGGCACCGAGGTCAAGGAAGAGATCATTGGTCTGGCCGAAGTCAAGGATGTGTTCCGTTCGTCCAAGCTGGGCGCGATCGCCGGCTGCCTGGTCGTGGAGGGCGCGGTCAAGCGCGCCAATCCGATCCGCGTGTTGCGCGACAATGTCGTGG